>DATFVT010000143.1:0-2558 GCA_035260105.1 Acidimicrobiia bacterium | reverse complement strand
GGGCGTCGTCGCGATCGGTGAGGCCGCGAGTGAGGTGCAGTCCGTGTTCGAGGACGCGGTCCCGGTGACGTCGGCGGAATCGATGGGCGCGGCCGTCGCGACGGCGGCTCGCACCGCGCAGCCGGGTGACGTCGTCCTGCTGTCGCCGGCGTGCGCGTCTTTCGACTGGTACCCGAGCTACTCGGCGCGTGGAGACGACTTCGCGCGCGAGGTCGCTCGCGTCAGCGAGCAGGGTGTGGCGTGACGGCGGCGACCGCGACCCTTGGCGCGCTCCGGCAGCGGTGGGTGAGCGCCGGCGCGTCCCGCCCGCCCAACTACCTGCTGCTGGTGGCGACGGTGTGCGTGCTCAACGTGGTCGGCGGGGTGATGGTGCTGTCGGCGTCGTCGGTGTCCTCGCTGACCGACTACGGGTCGGCCTGGTACTTCTTCGAGCGGCAAGTGGCATGGATCGTGGTCGCGGCGATCGCCTTCATGGTCACCGCCCGGATCGACTACCACGCCTGGCGCAAGGCCGTGCGCCCGCTCCTCGTCATCAGCCTGGTGCTGCTCGTCGCCGTCCTCGTGCCCGGCATCGGGGTGGAGGTCGCCGGCTCCCGGCGCTGGATCGGCACCGGGATGCTCCGGTTCCAGCCGACCGAGATCGCCAAGCTGGCGCTGCTCGTCTACGCCGCCGACCTCCTCGCCCGGCGGACGAAGGACCTCCACGACTGGCGCCGGGTGCTGCGGCCCGTGCTGATCGTCCTGGCCGTCATCGGCGCCCTCGTGCTCCGCGAGCCCGACCTCGACTCGACCATCGTGCTGGGCCTGATCGCGTTCGCGGTGCTCGCTGCCGGCGGCGTCCGCCTCCGGCACCTCACGCTGATCGGCGGGACGGCGGTGGTCGCGGGAACGATCCTCGCCTTGGCCGAGCCCTACCGCCGGGCGCGCGTGTTCGCGTTCCTGCACCCCTCGTCGGACGCGTCCAACGCCGGCTACCAGATCTCGCAGTCGCTCATCGCGCTCGGGAGCGGCGGATGGACCGGCGTGGGGCTCGGCGCCGGCCGCGCGAAATGGCTCTTCCTGCCGAACGCGCACACCGACTTCATCTTCGCGATCATCGGCGAGGAGCTCGGTCTCGTCGGCTGCCTGCTCGTGGTGGGCTTGTTCGTCGTGTTCGCGATGCTCGGCACGCGAACCGCGTTGCGTGCACCCGACCGTTTCGGGATGCTGCTGGCGGCCGGCATCACGGCATGGGTCGTGGGCCAGGCCGCGATCAACATCGCCGCGGTGATCGGTTTGCTGCCCGTCTCCGGGATCCCGCTCCCGTTCATCTCGTTCGGCGGCTCCGCCCTCGTGTTCACGATGGTGGCGGCGGGCATCCTCGGGAACGTCGCCCGCCAGGCGCGGTGACGCCGGCGGGGGACGGCGAGGTCTTCGCGGTGATCACCGGCGGCGGGACGGGCGGCCACGTGTACCCGGCACTCGCGCTCGCGAACGAGCTCGTCGCCCGAGGACACGCGCGTGAGACGATCCGGTTCGTGGGAGCGCGGCGCGGGCTCGAGTCACGGGTCGTGCCCGAGGAGGGCTACGCGATCAACCTGCTCCCCGGGCGCGGGTTTCGCCGCCGCGTCGCGGCAGCGAACGTGGGCGCGGCCTGGGACACGCTGCGCGCCCTCGTCCAGGCGCGGCGTCTCGTGGCTCGTGTCCGGCCCGAGGTCGTCGTCGGCGTCGGTGGCTACGCGTCGCTCCCGTCGCTCGTCGCGGCCCGGATGCAGCGGGTTCCGACGGTGGTGCACGAGCAGAACGCTGCTCCCGGCCTCGCCAATCGGATGGCCGTGCGCATGGGGGCGCGGGCCGCGGTGTCGCTTCGCGGGACGCCGCTTCGTGGCGCGGTCCTGACGGGCAACCCGGTGCGGACGGAGGTCGTGTCCGTGCGGCGCGCGCCGGACGCGGAGCGCCCGCTCGTCGCCGTGTTCGGCGGGAGCCTCGGCGCCGGCACGATCAACGACGCCGCCTTGGGCCTGTTCGACCGGTGGCGGGGCCGCGTGGACGTCGCCGTCCACCACGTGACCGGGACCCGCAACTTCGAGGCGTGCTCGGCCCGCCTGACCGCCCTGCGACGACCGTCCGACCGGCTCGACTACGAGCTGGTCGGCTACGAAGACCACATGGAACGGCTGTACGCCCGCACGTCGGTCGCGGTGTGCCGCGCCGGCGCGATCACGGTCACCGAGCTCGCCGCCGCCGGCCTGCCCGCAGTGCTCGTGCCGCTCCCCGGCGCACCCGGCGACCACCAGACCCGGAACGCGGAGGCACTCGTCGACGGCGGCGCCGCGATCGTCGTCCCCGACGCCGACTGTGACGCGGCCCGCCTCGACACCGAGCTGCGCGGGCTGCTCGGCGACCCCGCCCGTCTCGGTGCCATGGCCACCGCCGCACGCGCCCTGAGCCGGCCTGATGCCGCCGCTCGCGTCGCGGACCTCGTCGAGGAGGCTGCCCGTGCCCGGCGATGACACCCGGCGCCACCTCGACCTGTCGTCACCGCGGCGTGTGCACGTCGTGGGGGTCGGGGGAGCGGG
>DATFVT010000142.1:0-3442 GCA_035260105.1 Acidimicrobiia bacterium | reverse complement strand
CCACCTTGATGTCGGGCTCCTCGGACAGGACGAGGTCGAGCCCACGGCGAAACAGCGCGTGGTCGTCGACGATGACGACGCGGATGGTCTCGCCTTCGTTCACCCGGTGGTCTCGATCAGGCCAAGGTTCCCGTCGCGTCGACGGTAGAGGACCGCCGCGTGGCCGTTCTCGGAGTTGGTGAAGAGGAAGAAGTCGTGTCCGAGCAGGTCCATCTGGAGCGCGGCCTCCTCGGGCCCCATGGGCTTCGCCGCGAGACGCTTCGTCGTGACGATGCGGGACGCGGCGTCGAGCTCGGCGTCGTCACGGTCGCCGTCGCCGTCGACCGTGGAGTCGACGCCGGCGGCACGACCCCTGCGCGCCGCGTGCGTCCGGGTCACGCGCTTCTCCTTGATGCGCGCGACCTGGTGCTCGACCTTGTCGAGCACGAGATCGAGGGCGGCGACGGGCTCGGACGCGGCGGCGTGCGCCTTCACGAAGTTCCGCTTCAGGTGCACGATCACGTCGCACACCTGGTTGTCGGCCACCCGTCGGTTGCGAAGCTCCGAGAAGTCGACCTCGACCCGGCCGGCGTCGTGCGTGTACCGGGAGATCTTGCGGACCTTCTCGCGGGCGAGCTTGCGGAGCCGCGGCGGAACGTCGACGTTCTTGCCTCGCACGACGATGTCCATCACGGAATCCCAGCGTTCTCGCGCCGTGACCCGGCGGCCATCGGCCGAGTATATGCGGGGTTCTTCGAGAACACCCGGGGAGCCGTGCCCGGCCGCGGCGTGCGCGCGGCGGTGACCGCGATCACGGAGGTCACCCCGGCGCGTCGGAGTGCCCCGGCCGCGGCGGCGATCGTGGCGCCGGTGGTGGCGACGTCGTCGACGAGCAACACCCGGCCCTGGAAGGCCCCCGGCCGGGCGTCGAACTGCGGGCCGGCGCGACGGGCGGCGGCCGGACGGCCGGTCTGCGGCGGTCCGGGACGGCGCCGGAGCGTCGGGCCGACGGGAAGCCCGAGCTCCCGCGCCACCGCGCGCGCCAGGACCTCGGCGTGGTCGAACCCTCGGGCGCGTCGCCGGGACGCGGTCGTCGGCGTCCACGTCACGAGCCCGACCGCGGTGTGGGCGCGGGCGGCGGCGACGAGACGGCTCATGCAGCTCGCGAGCCACGGCACCGTGGCCCGCGTGCGCGCGTACTTGACGCGCGCCACGAGCTCGCGGGCGACACCCTCGTACGCGAACGGCGCCATCCAGCGGTCGACACCGGCCGGTGGTGGCAGCGCGGGAGGCGCGCGCAACGTCCGGGCGCAGGCGGGGCACACCGGCTCGGCCGGCCGCCCGCAGCCCGGACAGAGAGCCGGAAACAATGCTTCGACGAACGCGCGCCACGGGTTCATGTCGCGGACCGTAACGGCGGGGTGTGACGGCTACGCCCGATGCAGCCGGATCGCCTCCTCGTACGGAGGGCGCAGGACTCCCCGCTCCGTGACGATGGCGGTGACGAGGTGGGAGGGCGTGACGTCGAAGGCGCGGTTGGCAGCGTCGACTCCGGCCGGCGCGATGCGATGACCCGCGATGCGCACGACCTCGTCGGGCGGGCGCTCCTCGACAGGAATGGCGGCCCCCGTCGGCGTCGCCAGATCGATCGTCGAAGTCGGCGCAGCCACGATGAACGGCACGCCGTGCTCGTGCGCCAGCACCGCCAATGGGTACGTGCCGATCTTGTTGGCGACGTCGCCGTTGGCGGCGATCCGGTCGGCACCGACGACGACGAGGTCGACGTCGCCGGTCGCCAGCAGCGACCCGGCCATGACGTCGGCGATCACCGTGACCGGGATGCCGAGGCGCTCGAGCTCCCAAGCCGTGAGGCGCGCGCCCTGCAGGAGCGGGCGTGTCTCCCCCGCCCAGACCCGGGGCCGCTTGCCTGCCTCGTGGGCGGCGCGCACGACGCCGAGCGCGGTGCCGTACCCGACCGCCGCCAGCGACCCGGTGTTGCAGTGCGTCAGCACACGGGCGTCGTCCGGGACGAGCTCGGCGCCGAAGCCGCCGAGGGCGCGGTTCGCCGCCACGTCGGCGGCGGCGATGCGCTCGGCCTCGGCCAGTGCGGCGTCGGCGCCGCCGTCCTCCCACGCGGCGAGCGCGCGATCAACGCCCCACGACAGGTTGACAGCCGTCGGACGCGCGGTGGCAAGCCGCCGCGTGGCTGCCCGCACCGCGTCGGCGTCGTCGACGGTGCGCGCGGCGAGGGCGACGCCGTACGCGCCGGCAGCACCGAGCGCGGGCGCGCCGCGCACGGCCAGCGACGCGATCGCGTCGCAGAGCTCGTCTACCGACGCGCACTCGACGAACCGGAGCTCGCCGGGAAGCGCGCGCTGGTCGATCAGCCGCACCCGTCCCCGCCGCCACTCGATCGTCGGCGGGATCGGGTCCACGTCTTCGGCTAGTACCGGTAGTGGTCGGGCTTGAACGGCCCCTCGACGGGGATGCCCAGGTACGCCGCCTGCTCCTCGGTGAGCTGGGTCAGCTTGGCCCCGAGCTTGTCGAGGTGCAGCCGCGCAACCTCCTCGTCGAGGTGCTTCGGGAGCGTGTACACGCGCCGCTCGTAGAAGCCGGTGTGGCCGTAGAGCTCCATCTGGGCGATCACCTGGTTCGTGAAGCTGTTCGACATCACGAAGCTCGGATGGCCCGTGGCGTTGCCCAGGTTCAGCAGCCGGCCCTCCGAGAGCACGATGATCGAGTGCCCGTCCGGGAACACCCACTCGTCGACCTGCGGCTTGACGTTCACCCGCTTGATCCCGGGCACCTCCGCCAGACCGGCCATGTCGATCTCGTCGTCGAAGTGGCCGATGTTGCCGACGATGGCGTCGTGCTTCATCCGCGCCATGTGCTCGACGGTGACGATGCACGTGTTGCCCGTGGCGGTCACGAACAGGTCGGCGCGCTCGACGACGTCCTCGAGCGTGACCACCTCGTGCCCCTCCATCGCGGCCTGCAGCGCGCAGATCGGGTCGATCTCGGTGATCACGACGCGGGCGCCCTGGCCCCGCAGCGCCTGCGAGCACCCCTTGCCGACGTCGCCGTACCCGCAGACGACGGCGAGCTTGCCCGCGAGCATCACGTCGGTCGCCCGGCAGATGCCGTCGACGAGAGAGTGACGGACGCCGTAGAGGTTGTCGAACTTCGACTTCGTCACGGAGTCGTTGACGTTGATCGCCGGGAACAGGAGCGTGCCGCCCTCCATCATCTGGTAGAGGCGGTGGACGCCCGTCGTCGTCTCCTCGGTGACGCCCTTGACGCCGTCGGCGGTGCGGTGCCACCGGCGACCGTCCTCGCCTTGGATGCCCGTCAGCAGCCCGAGGACGACCTTCCATTCCTCGGAGTCGCCGTCGCCGGGCGCGGGCACCTCGCCGGCGCGCTCGTACTCGACGCCCTTGTGCACGAGCAGGGTGGCGTCGCCGCC
>DATFVT010000141.1:0-6256 GCA_035260105.1 Acidimicrobiia bacterium | reverse complement strand
ACGTCGGCGCCGGTGGAGCGCTCCTTGCTGTTGAGCTCGGCCATGCCCTCGTGCCACGGGTAGCCCTTCACCGTGAGCAGCGCGGTCCAGGTGAACGGCCGGCCGATGGCGCGCTGGAGCGTGTACACGTCCCGGTGCTTGATCTTCTCGCCCGGGAGCAGCTCGACGACACCGCGCCCTGCCTGCCCGAGCGCGGTCATGATCACCTCGAGCTCGTGCACGTCGGCGATGCGGGACGGCACCGGCCGGCCGCCGTCGCCGGAGTGCGTGGCGGACGAGCTCGACGCGAACCCGGCCGCGCCCGCGTCGACCGCTTCGCGCAGGACCCCCTGCATGCGGAGCAGCTCGTCCTCGGTCGCCTCGCGCTCGTAGCCGTCGTCGCCCATGACCCACAGCCGAAGCGCGGTGTGGCCGACGTAGGCGGAGTAGTTGATGACGGTGCCGCGGCGTTCGACGGAGTCGAGGTACTCGGGGAAGGTCTCGAAGTCCCACGGGACGCCGGCCGTCAGCGTCGCCGGACTCATGTCCTCGACGTGCTCCAGGGTGTGCACCATCAGCTCGCGGTGCTCGGGACGGCACGGGGCGATCGAGAACCCGCAGTTCCCGGCGACGACGCTCGTCACGCCGTGCCATGACGACGGGGTGAGGGCAGGGTCCCAGAACACCTGGGCGTCGTAGTGCGTGTGGATGTCGATGAACCCGGGCGCTACGACGTGCCCGGTGGCGTCGAGCGTGCGCGCGCCGTCGAGGTCGTCGCCGATGCCCGTGATGCGATCGCCGGTGACGGCGACGTCGGCGCGCCGGCCGGGAGCCCCGGAGCCGTCGATCACGGTCCCGCCGCGGATGATCAGGTCTGCGCTCATGGTGTCAGCCCTTTCGACAGGACAAGTCTGCCCCGACTCCGGTGTGGTCGGACAAGTAGGCCAGGCCGCCCGGGCCGTCGGCCGCCGGTCGGGCTGCGAACAGGCCGGTCCCGAGGCCGTCCTTGTCCCGGTCCTGCGGCGTGTCGAACCTCACCTTGCAGCCGCGCGCCGCCTTGACGAACAGGAAGTCGATGCGCTCGGTCTCCTTGCTGGCGGGGTTCCTGAGGTCGTCGGTGCTCATGTCCTCACGGCCGCTGGTGCACTGCGCGCCCGTGGCGGGGTCGCATTCGGCGTTGCCGGCGGCGAGGTGCGAGTCGACCCAGCCGTCACCGACGATCGACCGGTAACGCGCGGACGTGGCGGTCACGTTGAAGTCCCCGGTGAGGACGCGGATGGTGCGCTTGTCGCCGCCCTCGTCGGCCATGGCCTTCGCCTGGATCGTCTGGCAGTCGGGGATCGTGACTCCGGCCGGGCACTCGGGCGGGCAATCGGCCGGCGTGCACGGCGCGGGTTCACCGGGCTCGGGATCTCCGTCCTGGTGGCTCACGACCAGGGCCAGCGGGCCGAGCTTCGAGCGCATGTCGACGCGGTACGCGCCGCGGAAGTTCCCCGCGAGGAGCGTGAGCTTCTGGTTGGTCACCGGCAACGTCGTCAAGACGAGCTCCCGGTCGACCAGCGGCATGTTGTGCCACACGATCTCGTACTTGCAGTCCTTCACCCACGGCGCGGCGGCGATCCGGTCGTAGGTCCGGGGGGCGATCTCCTCCAGCGCCACGACCGGCGGGCACTTGGCCGCCCGGAGCTCCTGGCCGAGGAGAGCGATGCGGTCGTCGCCCTGGCAGTCGTCGGGCGCGTTCGGGCACAGGATCCCATGGAGGACGTTCATCGTCACCACCCGCAGGTCGTTCGTCGGCGCGACACGGGGCGCGCCGCGAGCGCCGGCCGGCGCGACGATCGCCGTCGCCGCGACGAGCACGGCCGCGACGAGCACCACGAGCAGCTTCCGCACGATTCCCCCCGCCGGCGGACCCTATTACGCTCTGACACTCGTGTCAGGGAAGTCAGGGGGAGCCGTGCCGGAGACGATGCAGGCGGCGGTGTACCGCGGGCCGCGCGACGTGGCGGTCGAAGCGCGGCCCGTCCCGGAGCTCGGGCCGCGCGACGTGCTCCTCGAGGTGAGTCACTGCGGGGTGTGCGGCAGCGATCTGCACATGTTCGTGGACGGGTGGGGGGCGCCGGGCTCCATCGGCGGGCACGAGTACTCGGGACGGGTGATCGCCGTCGGCGCCGACGTGCGGGACTGGTCGCCGGGGGACGAGGTCGTCGGGGGGCCGTCGCAGCGGTGCGGCGAGTGCGAGTACTGCCTCGCGGGGCGTCCGCAGCTGTGCACCGGGCGGAGCAACCCCGGCGTCGGCGAGTTCCAGGGCGCGTTCGCGAACTTCGTGCGCGCGGACGAGGCCGAGATCCTGCGCGTCCCGCCCGGTGTGTCGATGCGCGCTGCCGCGCTCGCCGAGCCGCTCGCGGTGGCGCTGCACGGGCTCACGCGGGGCGGCGTCGAACCCGGCCAGCGCATCCTCGTCACCGGGTGCGGGCCGATCGGCGCGCTGAGCATCGCGGCCGCACGCGCCCGCGGCGTGACCGACATCGTCGCAAGCGAGCCGCACCCGAGGCGCCAGGCTCTCGCCGAGCGCCTCGGCGCCACGGTCGTGACGCCCGACGACCTCCCCCAGCCGCGCATGCCGTTCGACCTCGTCGACGATCCTTTCGACGTCGCGCTCGAGTGCTCCGGTCACGGCGTAGCCATGGAGAGCGCGCTGTCGCAGCTCAAACGGGGCGGCGCCCTCGTGCTCGTGGGAGCGGGCATGACCTGGCCCCGGTTCGACAACAACCGGATCCTGCTGAACGAGCTCGTGATCACGGGCGCGTTCGTGTACGACCCCGACGGGTTCCCGCGGGCGCTCGAGCTGCTGGGGTCGCCCGAGTTCCCGACCGACGTGCTCATCGAGTCCGAGGACGTCCCCCTCGACGGGCTGTACGACGCCGTCGAACGGTTGGTCGCGGGCGACCTCCCGGCCAAGGTGCTCATCGCCCCGAACAGCGGAAACGGAGGCGCACGATGACGACCCCGACGAGGACCCCGCGGTTCAACCACGTGGCCATGAGCATCCCGAGCGAGCTCCTCGGCGAAGAAGGCCGGCGCGACCTCGTGCGCTTCTACGACGAGGTCTTCGGATGGAAGGAGCTGCCGACGGAGACCGTCGACGGCAAGAAGCTCGTGCTGTCCGCGTACACCTACGAGCAGTTCGTGTTCCTGATCGCCGACGACCCGCCCATGGCGTGCCCGCGCCTCGACCACTTCGGCATGTCCGTCGACACCGAGCAGGAGCTCGACGACATGCTCGCTCGCGCGAAGGCGTTCCAAGCCCGCGACGAGCGGGTCGACATCGTGGACCGGGAGGTCACCGACCACGGGATGCTCGCGATCACGAGCTTCTACGTGCGGTACCTGCTCCCGATGATGGTCGAGATCCAGTGGTGGGACTTCAAGAAACGGGACGAACCCGCCTGATCCGGTCGCGACTGTTACCGTTCCGGCGATGAAGGTGGCCTCCGAGGCACCCGCGCGCGCCGCCAGCCCACCCGACGGCGCGGCGACCGCCGGCCAGGGGTCGACGCCGCGGTGGCTCGTCGTGGCCGCCGTGCTCGTGATCGTCGCGGGGGTCGTGATGCGCTTCGTCGCCCTCAGCGAGCTGTGGCTCGACGAGGCGCTGTCCGTGAACATCGCCCGACTCCCGCTCGGCGACATCCCCGACTGGCTCCGCCACGACGGCGCGCCGCCTCTCTACTACTTCCTGCTCCACGTCTGGACGGACGTGTTCGGCACCGGCAACGTCGCCGTCCGGGCGCTCTCTGGAGTGATCTCGGTCACGACGCTGGTGCCGATGTGGTTCGCCGGCCGTCGCATCGCGGGCCGGACCGGCGGTTGGATCGCAGTGCTCATCCTGGCGTCGTCGCCGTTTGCCATTACGTTCGGCTCCGAGACGCGGATGTACTCGCTCGTCATGCTGCTGGTGACGGTCGGGTACCTCGCCGTGCGCCGGCTCCTCGAGAAGCCGTCCCTCGGGCGGCAGGCCGTCCTCGCGCTGATCACGGCCCTGCTCCTGTACACGCAGTACTGGGCCTTCTACCTGATCGCCGTGGTGGGGGCCGCGCTCGTGTGGCAGGCGTGGCGCGGGGCCGACGCCGACCGCCGCCATGCGGCCCGCTCGGCGCTGGTGGCGATCGTCGCCGGCGCCATCACCTTCCTGCCGTGGATCCCGACGTTCCTCTACCAGTCCGAGCACACCGGCACGCCGTGGGGCGACCCGATCTTCATGACGGCGTCGTTCGCGTTCGCGCTGCGTGACTTCGCCGGAGGCGAGCATTCGGAGGCGTACGCCTTCCTGGTCGTCCTCATCACCCTGACGATCGTCGCCGTGTTCGGGCGGGCCATCGACCGGTACCGCATCGAGCTCGACGTGCGGACCCGCCCCGGCGTGCGCACCGAAGCGGGCATCTGGGTGGCGACCCTGCTCCTCGGCGGAGCGGCCGCGTTCGTCACCCGCGGGACCTTCGCCGGCCGGTACGCGTCCGTCCTCTACCCGCTGTTCGTCCTCGTCCTCGTGTACGGCGTCACCGTGTTCGCCGACCTCCGGGTCCGCGCCGCGCTCCTCGCCGTCGTCGCCATCTTCGGTCTCGGGAGCGGCCTGCGGGTCGTGCTCGACGACCGCACCGAGGCGCGCCCCGTCGCCGACGCGATCCGAGCCGGTGCCAGACCGGGCGACGTCGTCCTGTACTGCCCCGACCAGCTGGGCCCGAGTGTGAGCCGGCTGCTCGGGGGCAAGCGGCTCGACCAGCTCACGTTCCCGGCGGGCGACCGCCCGGAGCTCGTCGACTGGGTCGACTACAAGGAACGCCGAGACCGGGCGAACAGCACCACGTTCGCGCAGCGCGTGCTCGATCGCGCGGGCGCCGGCAGCACCATCTGGTACGTCGTCGCGGTGCAATACCGCGGCGGGAACGAGGGACAGTGTGACGCGATCCAGCATTCGCTGAGCGCGGCCCGGCCCGCCGGAAAGCAGCTCGTTCAGGCGAACGACAAGTACGGCGAGTTCTTTGCCCTGTTCCAGTACCCGCCGCGGTGACCGACGCGGTTCGGGAGTTCGTCCGGCGCGACCTGCGCGCCGCGGTGGTGCCGTGGGCCCTGGCGCGGGTGCTCGTCGTGGGATCCCTGGCGTTGTCCCGCTTCGCCGTCGATCACATCGAGCGCGCGGTGCGCCCCGTGCAGCTCGGACAGGGCCTCTTCGCCTGGGACGCCGCCTTCTACCGGGAGATCGCCGAGCACGGGTACGGGGCGGCGCACTCGGAGACGCTGCGGTTCTTTCCCCTGGTGCCGTTGCTCTCGCGCTGGTTGGGTGTCGTGTTCCTCGGGAACGACGCCGCCGCGCTGCTCGTCGTGGCGAACGGCTCGGCGCTGCTGTTCGGCGGCCTCGTCTACCGGCTGACGCGCCTGGAAACGGGCAACCCGCACACGGCTACGCGGGCGGCGTGGTTCGCTGCCGTCTTCCCGTCGGCCATGGCGCTCGTTCTCGGCTACGCCGAGGCGACGTTCATGCTGCTGTCGGTGGCGATGTTCCTCGCCCTGCGGACCCGCCGGTTCGCGTGGGCCATCCCGTTCGGTGTGGTCGCCGGCCTGACGCGACCGGTCGGCGTGCTGCTCGTCGTGCCGGCGGCGATCGAGGCGGCGCGGACGTGGCGAACCGCGACGCTGCGAGACCGGGCGGCACGCGTCGGCACGGTCCTCGCCGGGCCCGTCGGGAGCGGCATCTACCTGTTGTGGGTCCGGTACGCGTACGGTGACGCCTTCCTCCCGCTGAGCATCCAGAACGACCGCGCCCATCGGGGCGGGTTCGTCGATCCATTCACCCGCACGTACGACGGGATCTCCGACCTCGTCCACGGGGACCGGTTCGGGTCGGGGCTGCACATCCTCTGGTTGGCGGCGTTCGTCGTGCTGATCGTGGTGTTGCTGCAGCGACTCCCGTCGTCGTACGGGTGGTACGCGGCGGCGATGGTCCTCGTCAACCTGTCGGCGCGGAACCTCGACTCGTTCGAGCGCTACGCGATGAGCGCGTTCCCACTGGTGATCGCGGTCGCGCTCGTCACCGACCGGCCGGACGTCGAGCGACCCGTGCTCGTGATCTCGGCGGCCGGCCTGGTCGGGTACAGCGTCCTCGGGTTCCTCGGGGTGTACGTGCCGTGACGACGGCGGCTCTGCCGACCGTCGTCACAGAGCCGGAGCTTGCGACGGCGCCATGACGGCCGTGACGAGGCTGGGTGGCGGAGTCGGCGGG
>DATFVT010000140.1:0-3794 GCA_035260105.1 Acidimicrobiia bacterium | reverse complement strand
TGCCGACGAGCTCGCCGCCCGTCGCGTCGAGGACGTCCTTCGCGGTCAGGCGCATCCGAGCGCCTCCAGCTCCTCGCGCGCGACGACGCGGTCGTCGAACGGGATCGTCTCCGCGCCGATCGTCTGACCGGTCTCGTGGCCTTTCCCCGCGATGACGACGACGTCACCTCCGCGGGCAGAATGCAACGCGTCGCGGATGGCCGTGCGCCGGTCGAGCTCCACGACGACGCTCGCCGTTCCGTCGCGCAGGCCGTCGAGGACGGCGCGCGCGATCTGCTCCGGGTCCTCCGAACGCGGGTTGTCGGAGGTGAGCACGGCGGTGTCGGCGCCTCGGGCCGCGGCACGTCCCATCGCCGGCCGCTTCCGCCGGTCGCGGTCGCCGCCGGAGCCGAACACGACGATCACCCGATGGTCGGGCGCGAGCCGGCGCGCCGCTGCGAGCACCCGGTCGAGCGCGTCCGGCGTGTGGGCGTAGTCGACGAGCACCGTGAACGGGTGATCGGGCGGCGCGACGACACGCTCGAGGCGGCCCGGGATCGTCAGTGGCGCTTGTAGGCCGGTGACGACGGCGTCGAGCGGAAAGCCGGCGACGAGGGCGGTGGTGGCCGCCGCCAACGCGTTGCTCACGTTGAACGCTCCCAGCAACCGCGAGTCGACTGCGGCACTGGCGCCCGTCTCCGTAGTGACGAGGACGAAGCGTGTTCCCGAGCCCGTCGCCTCCAGATCGTCGGCGACGACGTCGACGGGCTCACCGTCGCGCTCGCCGGCGACCGCGAACGTCATGACCGCGAGCCCGGCGTCACGGGCGCGGCGCGCGATCTCGAGCCCGTAGTGGTCGCCCACGTTCACGGCCGCTGCCCCGGTCCGGGTCGGGTCGAAGAGTCCCGCCTTGGCCTCGAAGTACGCCTCCATCGAGCCGTGGTAGTCGAGATGGTCCTGGCTCAGGTTCGTGAAGCATGCGGCCGCGAACCACGTCCCGTCGACGCGGTGCTGGTCGAGGGCGTGCGACGAGACCTCCAGCGCCGCCGATCGCACGCCGTCGGCGCGCATGCTGGCGAGGATCGCCTGGAGGTCATCGGCCTCCGGCGTGGTGCGCTCGAGCGGCAACGCCGAGCCGTCGACGCGCGCGCCCACGGTTCCGACGACCCCGACGCGCAGACCCGCCGCCCGCGCGATCGCCTCGAGCAGATACGTGACGGTGGTCTTGCCGTTGGTGCCCGTTACGCCGAGGCACTGGACGGCACGCGACGGGTGACCGTAGAACGCCGCCGCCGCCGGACCGAGCGCGGCACGGACGCCGGGAACGCGCGCCTGCGCGACCGGGAGGTCGAGCTCCCGCTCGACGAGCAGCGCGACCGCGCCGGCGTCGACCGCGGCGGGCGCGTAGAGATGACCGTCGGTCACCGCACCCGGGATGCACGCGAAGCAGCTCCCGTGCGCGGCGCGACGGCTGTCGTGCGTGATTGCACTCACCTCGACGTCCCGGTCCCCCACCCACCCCAGAACGCCGATACCGCCGAGGAGCTCGTGCAGGCGCACGGGCCGTCCTCCCGCTGATTCATGGGGAATGCGTCAGGGTATCGGCCGGGACGGCGGGGGCGCCGTAAGGGGCCGGGGCGGGCATCGGCACGGTATTGGTCGGCGGGACCCGCTCCATCCGCAGCGCGTACTCCATGACGCGGGAGAAGACGGGAGCAGCGACGGAACCCCCGAAGTAGTCGTTCTGCGGCTCGTCGAGCACCACGATCGCCGACAGGCGCGGCGAGTCCGCCGGTGCAAACCCCGCGAACGACGCCACATATTTGTAGGGCGGCTTGTCGTACGGGGGCTTCCGGGCCGTCCCCGTCTTCCCGGCGACGTCGTACCCGGCGATCTGCGCCTTCGTGCCCGTGCCGTTGGCCACGACGTCCTTCAACATCGACCGTACCGTGGCCGCGTTCTCGGGCGAGACGACCTGTCGTGTCTCCGGCGACGGCTCGTCGTGGCGCGCGCCGTTCTTGTCGAGTGTCGCCGCCACCAGGCGGGGCGGACGGGTGCTGCCACCGTTGGCGATCGTCGTGTACACGTCGAGCATCTGCATGGCGGTCACGGCGAGACCGTTGCCGATCGGCATCGAGGCCATGCTGGTCTCCGTGTACTGCGAGAGCGGCAGCACGAGCCCGTTCGCCTCGCCGGGGAACCCGAGGCCGGTGGGCTGACCGAAGCCGAACGCGCGGAGGTAGGCGTCGAACCGCTCCTTCCCGAGCTTCCGCGCGATCTGGATCGTGCCCACGTTCGACGACAGGCGCACGATGTCGTGCACGTTCATCGAAGCGGGATGCGAGGCCTCGTCCTCGTACTCGGTGCCGCCGATCTGCAGCTGACTCGGCGTCGGGAACTTCGTGTCGGCATCGATCACGCCGTCCTGCAGCGCGCCCGCGACGGTGATGACCTTGTTGGTCGAGCCCGGCTCGTACACGTCGACGACGGGCCGGTTGCGCTGATCGGCGGGCGCCGGGCGAGCCGGGTGGCCCGGGCCCGCGCCTTCGACGTTCGCCATCGCGAGGACGTTTCCGGTCGCGACATCGAGCACGATCGCCATGCCGCCCTTCGCGTTCGCGCTGGTGACGCCGTCCGTCAGCAGCTGCTCGGCCTCGTACTGCAGCCCCTGGTCGATGGTGAGCACGAGATCGCCGCCGCGCTCGGACTGGCGCACCTGCCGCTCGCCGCCCGGGAGCTGGCGGCCCTGGGGGTCGCGCTCGACCTGGAGCACGCCTCGCTTCCCGGACAGGTTGTGGTCGTACTCGGTCTCCAGCCCCGCGAGCCCGTTGTTGTCGGTGCCGACGAAGCCGAGCACGGGCGCCGCCAGCGAGCCGTCCGGGTAGAACCGCTTCGACTCCGAGACGAAGTCGACGCCGGGGAGCGCCAGCGCCTTCACCTTCATCGCCGTGGCGCCGTCGACCTTGCGGGCGATGTACACGAACCCCTTGTCGTGCTGGGCGAGACGATCGCGCAGGGTCGACTCGTCCTCCCCGACGATGGGAGCGAGTTGCGCCGCGTACGCGCCCGGGTCCCTCACGACGCGCGGGTTCGCCCACACCGTCTGCTGCGGGACGGACGACGCCAGGTCGTGGCCGTTCCGGTCGAACACGCTGCCGCGCTCCGCGGCGAGGTGCACGGTTCGCACCCGCTGGTCCAGACCGAGCTGCGCGTAGCGCTCGCGCCCGATTGCCTGCAGATCGACGAGACGGGCGCCGACGGCAATGAACGCGATCACGAGTGCCGCGAGCAGCGCGACCAGGCGACGCCGGGTCGTGTCGGGACGCGGCCGCCAGGCGCGCAGCTTCGCCTGACGCTGCCGGCGCCGAGCGCGTTGACGCGCGACCTGGTCGCGCCCGACCTCGTGCGCCGTGTGCCCCGCGCTCCGGACGGCCGGTGCGACCCGATCGCGCGCGATCCGGTGCATCGTGTGCGCGGCCCGGGCGAAAAAGGGCGCAACGACCGGCCGGCGGGGCGGCGCCTCCCGTGACGCGCCGTTCGGACGCCGCGGCTCGGTGCGCCCGCGCCGCGGGTACTGGACGCGTGCCCCGGCCGCCGGCGGCGGGCGTCGAGCCACCCGGGACGGGCGCGCACGCGCCCGGGGTGGAAGCCTCGTGACCCTGCCGCTCCGGAAGTCCGCCCGGCGCGGGCGCGTCACCCCCGCGTCACGGTTGGGTGCCAAGGTGCGGCTTCACCTTCTTCCATCCCTCCTGCAGCGTCGTGGAGGTCTGGTCCGGCGACGGGGCGGACGGGTCGGCGTCGGGAACGACGAGATA
>DATFVT010000139.1:0-3884 GCA_035260105.1 Acidimicrobiia bacterium | reverse complement strand
TGCGCATCACCAAGTACGCCGAGCGGCTGCTCGGCGACCTCGATCAGCTCGACTGGCCCGAGTCGATCAAGATCATGCAGCGCAACTGGATCGGCCGGAGCGAGGGCGCCGACATCGTGTTCCCGGTCGAGAGCCACGAGGACCTGGGGATCCGGGTGTTCACGACTCGCCCCGACACCGTGTTCGGCGCGACGTACATGGTGTTGGCCCCGGAGCTCGACCTCGTCGACCACATTGTCGCCAACGAATGGCCGACCGAGGCGCCACTCGAGTGGCGCGGGACGTTCGGGCTCGACGTGACACCGGTCGAGGCGGTGGAGGCGTACCGCAACTTCGCGTCGGAGAAGACCGACCTCGAGCGGCAGGCCGAAGGACGCGAGAAGACGGGCATCTTCATCGGCGCGTACGCGATAAACCCCGTCAACGACGAGCGCATCCCGATCTTCATTGCCGACTACGTGCTGGCGGGGTATGGGACCGGCGCCATCATGGCTGTGCCCGGTCAGGACCAGCGCGACTGGGACTTCGCGGGCGAGTTCGAGCTCCCGATCATCCGTACCGTGCAGCCACCGCCCGACTTCGACGGCGAGGCGTACCTGGGCGACGGGCCCGCGATCAACAGCGGCTTCCTCGACGGCCTGAACGTCGACGATGCCAAGCGCAAGATCGTCGAGTGGCTCGAGGAGACGGCCAACGGCGCCGGCGCCGTCACGTACAAGCTGCGCGACTGGCTGTTCAGCCGTCAGCGGTACTGGGGTGAGCCGTTCCCGATCGTCTACGACGAGACGGGTCTGCCGGTCGCGCTCCCCGAGTCGATGCTGCCGGTCGAGCTGCCCGAGATGACGGACTTCCAGCCCCACATCGTTCCCGACGACGAGGAGACGCTGCCCGAGCCGCCGCTGGCGCGGGCCGCCGGCTGGGTCACGGTCGAGGCCGATCTCGGTGAGGGCACGAAGACGTACCTCCGCGAGACGAACACGATGCCGCAGTGGGCGGGGTCGTGCTGGTACTACCTGCGCTACCTCGACCCCACGGACGAGAACCGGATGGTGGAGCCGGCCGTCGAGCGGTACTGGATGCACCGCGATCGGCCCTCGGGGGGCGTCGACCTCTACGTCGGCGGCGCCGAGCACGCGGTGCTCCACCTGCTGTACGCGCGGTTCTGGCACAAGGTGCTGTACGACCTCGGCCACGTCTCGACGCCGGAGCCGTTCGGCCGGCTGTTCAACCAGGGCACCATCACCGCGTTCGAGTACCTCGACGAGCGCGGCGTGTACGTGCCGGCCGACGAGGTCGAGGAGCGGGACGGGGGGTTCTTCTTCGAGGGCAGGGAGGTCACCCGCCAGCAGGGCCGCATGGGCAAGAGCCGCAAGAACGCGGTCGCGCCCGACGACATCTACGCCGACTACGGCGCCGACACGCTGCGTCTCTACGAGATGTTCATGGGCCCGCTCGACGCCAGCCGGCCGTGGAACACGGCCGACATCGTCGGCGTGCACCGTTTCCTCCAGCGGTTCTGGCGCAATGCGATCGACGAGGAGACGGGCGCGATCCGGGTGTCGGACGCGCCGGCGGACGAGGAGACGCGGCGCATCCTCCACCGCACCATCGACGCCGTCCGTGCCGACATGGCCGCGCTCCAGTTCAACACCGCCATCGCCCGACTGTTCGAGCTGAACAACCGGCTGACGGCGGTCGTGGGCGACTCGGGGGCGGCGCCCCTCGAGGTCGTCTCCCCGATGACGCTGATGCTGGCGCCGTTGGCGCCGCACCTCGCCGAGGAGGTGTGGGCCCGCCTCGGGCACGCCGAGACCCTCGCGTACGAGCCCTTCCCCGAGCCCGATCCCGCCTATCTCGTCGTCGAGGAGGTCGAGATTCCGGTGCAGGTCGACGGCAAGGTGCGGGCCCGGGTGAAGGTGCCGGCCGGCGCGACCGAGGCGGAGCACGAGACGGCGGCGCGGGCGGACGAGCGGATCGCCGCGCTCTTGGGCGGCGTCGACGTGCTGAACGTGATCGTCGTGCCGGGCCGGCTCGTCAACTTCGTGACGAGATAGACCGCCGGTGCCGCGCCGGCTCGACGCTCACGAGCGCGAGCAGTTCACTCACGTCCCGACCCGTGATCTCGACCGCGCCCGCCTGGCGACGGTGCCGGCCCTCACACCGGGCATCGCGGGCATGACCCTCGGCCGCTGGATCCTGCTGCGCCGCGGCCACGAGCACGACACCGGGCTCATCGCCCACGAGCTCGTGCACGTGCGCCAGTGGCGCGAGCTCGGGGCCGTCCGCTTCCTCTCCCGGTACCTCGGCGCCTACACCCGTGCGCGTCGGCGCGGCCTCGGCCACCAAGACGCCTACGAGGCCATCCCGCTCGAAGCCGAGGCGCGCGCCGTCGCCGGTCGCTGACGACCTCTGTTCGCAGTCCGACCGGCGCGATACCGTGACGGTCGCACGCCGGCGATCGCCCCGTGCGACTTCCCTTCCGCTTCCTCCGGTCTCTGCCTGCTCGCGCCCGGAGGTTGCCATGACCGACTCGTCCCGCGCCGACACCGTCGAGCGCGACGCGCCCGATCCCCGCTTCTGGCGCCCGTCCGCGCCCGACCCGCGATCCGCCGGGTTCCCGCCCCGACCCGGACCCTGGGGTGGCCCGCTCGAGCGGTTCACCGATCGCGTGCGCGAGCTCCGCGGCGACCCGCGCGTCGCCATCGCCGCCCTGGTGCTCGTCGCGCTGGCGGCGGGCGTCGTCTGGTACCGGCTCGGGGCCGGTACGTCGACTCCCGCGCCCACCAATCGCCGGTCGCCCGCGACGAGCGCGCCCGCGGCGACGGGCTCTGCGACCGGCTCGCCCGCGACCGGCGGTGCCGCGGCGGGAAAGAAGGGCGAGCGCGTGACGGTGCACGTCGCCGGCGCCGTGGCCAGGCCGGGCGTGTACGACCTCGGGGCCGGCGCGCGGGTGATCGACGCAGTCGAAGCCGCCGGCGGCGGTGTCCCCGACGCCGACCTGAACCGCCTCAACCTCGCGGCCAAGGTGGCGGACGGGCAGCGCGTTCTGGTCCAGCGGGTGGGGGAGGCGGCCGCCGGCCCGGCCGCGGGCGCGGGCGCGGGCAGCGCTCCGGGAGGGGGCGCCGCCGACCCGTCGGGGCTCGTGAGCCTCAACAGCGCGACGCCGGCCGAGCTGGAGGCGCTGCCCGGGATCGGGCCGACCCTCGCCGAGGCGATCATCGCCGAGCGCGAGCGTCGTGGCGGCTTCCGATCCGTGAACGAGCTCCGTGACGTGCGGGGCATCGGCGAGAAGCGCTTCGCGGACCTGAAGGACAAGGTGACGATCTGAGGCGGAGCCACGCCGCCGGCCCCGTCGTGCTCGCGGCGGCCGCCGTCGCGGGGGCGCGCCTGGGCGAGCACCTCGGCGCCGATCCCGCACTCGCCGTGTTGGTCGTGGGCGCGCTGGGTGCGGGCGGCTCGTTGTTCGCCGGGCAAGGGCCGGCGCGGCTCACGATCGCCACGATCGCCGTGCTCCTCGTGGCGACGGCGACGATGCAGCGGGCGCTCGACGGCCAGGAGCACTCCCCGTTGGCGCACGCGACCAGCACCCGCGCCGCCGCGAGGATCACGGCCACGCTCACCGGTGACCCCGACGGCGAGCGCTACTACGCCGAGGTCCTGGCGCGGGTCGACCGGATCGGCGGCCGGTCGGCTGGGCACCGCACGGTGCTCGTGACCGCCGGTGGAGACGCAGCACAACGCCTGCGACTGCTCGAGTCGGGTGACGAGATCGAGGTGTCGGGCTGGTTGCAGCCTCTCACCGGCTACGACCGCCGACTCCGGTGGCGGCACGCCGTCGCCGCGCTCGACGCCGTCGAGCTGACGTCGTTCGAGCCGGCTCGCTC
>DATFVT010000138.1:0-4603 GCA_035260105.1 Acidimicrobiia bacterium | reverse complement strand
CGGAACCCTCGGTGTGGTGTCGCCCCGCGGCGGCGACGTGACGCCGATCGCCGGCACCCTGGTCCGGCGGTCGTGGGTGCAATGGTCGAGGAACGGGGATCGTCTCCTCGTCGTCGAGGGCACCAACCGCGAGGCCGGCGCGGCCCGGGCACTCCTCTTGTGCACGAGCCCCTCGGCGTGCCGGCCGGTGGCCGGCGGCGACGTCGCGGTCACCGACCCCGCGTGGTCCCGCGGGGGCGCCATGGCCTACGTCCGCACCGATCGACGCCAGCTCTGGGTCGCGAACCGCGACGGGGGCGAGGCGCGCCGTGTCGACGCCGCCGGTGAGGGCGTGGCAGCCCCGCGCTGGCTCCCGGACGGGCACCATCTCGTCTTCGTGCGCGACGGGCTCGTCTGGATGCTCGACGCCGGCGACGGCGGGGGGCCCGCCGTCGCGGTGGCGGGGCCGCTAGGCCGGCACCGGGCGGCGCCCGCCGCGCCCACCCACGAGCCGGCGGATCTCTCCCCCGATCTCGCGGAGCTCACATATTCCGTCGCCCCGTGAACCGCGCAGCGCCCCTGATCCGTAAACGATTGGCGGAACACGCCGGAACCCGAGATGGTTGTACCTGTGCTTCGAGGCGATTCTCGGCGAGACGCCCGGAGACCCACGACAAGATCGCCGCAGCACAACGAATGAAGGATGGTACGTGACCCAGGTCACACAGCGCACCGAGCGCCACGACGAGGACCTCGTCCGCGTCTATCTCGACGAGATCGGCCGCCACGAGCTCCTCACCAAGGACGACGAGGCCCGCCTCGCCCAGGACATCGACGCCGGGCGGGCCGCGCGCGCCAAGCTCGACGAGGCCGGCCGCGTGAAGCGCAGCGAGCGCCGCGCCCTCGAGGCCGAGATCGAGCGGGGCGAGCAGGCCCGCCGCGAGTTCATCCAGTCCAACCTGCGGCTGGTCGTCTCGATTGCCAAGAAGTACCAGGCGTCGGGGCTCCCGCTGCTGGACCTCGTGCAGGAGGGCAACCTCGGCCTCATGCACGCGGTCGAGAAGTTCGACTGGCGCAAGGGCTTCAAGTTCTCCACCTACGCGACGTGGTGGATCCGACAGGCCATCCAGCGCGGCATCGCCAACACCGGTCGCACGATCCGCCTCCCCGCGCACGCCGGCGACAACCTGCTGCGCCTGCATCGGGTCCGCGCCCAGCTCGAGGCGGAGTTGGAGCGTGAGCCGACCGTCGCCGAGCTCGCGACCGAGCTCGACGTGGCCGAGGAGAAGGTGACCGAGCTGCTGCTCGTCGCGCCGGACCCGGTCTCGCTGGCCGAGCCGGTCAGCGAGGACGGTGAGACGGAGCTCGGCGACCTCGTCGAGGACCGCAGCGCCGAGTCGCCGTTCGACGCGGCGGCGCGCGCCATGCTCCCGGCCGAGGTCGAGAAGATCCTCTCTGTGCTCGACGAGCGGGAGCGCCGCATCCTGAGCCTGCGCTTCGGCCTCGACCGCGGCGAGCCGCGCACACCGGACGAGGTGGGCGAGCTCGTGCACCTCAGCCGCGAGCGGGTGCGCCAGATCGAGGCCCGGGCGCTGTCGCGCCTGCGGCACCCGTCGGCGGACACCGGGATTCGCTGGCTGCTGGCGAGCTGACGGTAGCGAGCGAACCCGGCGCGGTCGCCGTCACGACTCCCGTCGCGACGGCGGCGACATCCACAAGGCCGGCTCGGTCCAACGCGGCGCGCAGCGGCACGAGATCGTCGCGCGCGAGGAGCGCGAGCCGGCCTCCGCCGCGCAGCGCCCGCGCGAGGTTGGCGACACCGGCGTCGGCATCCGCGAACACGTCGAGCCCGACCGCGCTCAGGATCACGTCGAAGCGGAGCGGCGCGAAGCGCTGGGTCTGCGGATCGCCGTGCACGAACCCGACGTGCCCCAGTCCGGCGGTGGCGGCGCGCCGCCGGGCGTCCTCGAGCACGGTCAGGGACGCGTCGACGCCGAGGGCGAGGCCGGACCGGCCGACCCGCCGGGCGGCGGCGAGCGTGATGTCGCCGCGACCGCATCCGACGTCGAGGACGCGTGCGCCCGCCCGCATCCCGGCCGCGTCGAGCAGGACGCTGCCGGGAGCGGAGATCTCCGGGGAGTGGATCGTCGCCGTCATGCCCCGCCTCGGGTCTGTCCGATGTAGTTGACACTGTGTATTTGACATAGCTGTGTTTGTCAAGCAAACTGGCGGGCCATGGGACGAGGGCGCCGCTTCGCCGGCCACCACCATCACCACGGGCGGGGAGCCCGCTGCCGTTGGCGCGTCGAGCCCGGCACGTGGGAGGTCCACGCCCGGGTCGAGCGCTTCGTCGAGCCGGCGCTGCTGCTGATCCTGCGGGACGGCGAGACGCACGGCTACGACCTGGCCGACTCGCTCGCCGAGCTCGCCCCCGACGACCCCGTCGATCTCGGGAACCTCTACCGGCTGCTGCGATCGCTCGAAGCCGAGGGCGTGGTGACGTCGCGCTGGCGGGACGACCTCCCGGGTCGGGTCAAGCGCACCTACGACCTGACCGACGAGGGGCGGCGCCTGCTCGACACCTGGGCCGGGTCCCTGCGCAAGACGGACGACACGATCGCCGCGTTCCTGCGGCGATACGAGGAAGGAGCCGCCCCGTGAGAGGCGACCGCGCGCTACGAGAAGAGTTCCGGCGCATGCGCCGCGTGCACCGGGCCCGTCGCCGCTACGACGACTACCGCTGGTGGCGGGGCGAGGACGACGTCACCGCGCTCGAGTCGCTGCAGCGCGACCTGGAGGAGGCGGCGGCGGACGTCGCCGAGCAGATCAAGCGGCTGAGGGCGTCGCAGGAGCTGTAGCCGCCGGCACGGGCGCGGGGCGCGACGCCAGGACCCCGTGCCGGCGCATCGACCGCCGGAACCACAGCGTCGACACGAGGATGGCGCTGCCGGTCAGTCCCCAGGAGACGAGCGTCTTCGCGACGAGGAACGTCGCCAGCGACTGACTCAGCAGCAGCCACAACGTGACGGTCGCGTTGGCGAGCTGTGTGAACGCCCACAGCAACGTGATCTGCAGGAAGAACCGGCGGACCGGCGCGTGCGCGAGCACGCCGCTCGGGATCGGGCAGAAGTCGCGGGCGAGCCGCTCGGCCAGCGGACGGCCCAGCGGCACGGAGAGCAGGAACGCCGCCGCGACGAACGCGGTGCCGAGCGTCGGCTGCAGGAAGTACACGACGACGCTCCCCGACACCATCGCGACGACGGTTCGCGCCGTCAGCGTCACCGCCGTCAGCAGGAGGATGCCGGGCACGCGCTGGCCCGTGACGAGGCGCCGCGCCACTGCGAGGTACGTCCAGCCCAGGCCGATCAGCACTGCGCCCCATACGCCGACGAACCGCAGTGTCAGCAGGAAGAGCGCGAGGGGGATGACCGTGCCCTCGACGACGTGGGGCGCGGCGTGCCGAGCCAGGGTCCGAAGGCGCGGCATCTCGAAGTGAGGGATCTCGAGGCGGGTCGACATGGGCCGGGAGGCCGCACTCTAGAGGGCGCGGCCTCCGGCGCGGGATCGGGGGCCGCCGTCGGGTCCCCGTACGATCTCCCGGTGCGCTGGATCGTCCACGGCGAGCGCTCGCTGTACAGCAGCTCCTGGGTCGGGCTGCGGCTCGTCGACGTGGAGATCCCGGGCGGCGAACGCTTCGAGCACCACGTGATCCGGGTTCCCCGCCAGGCGGCCGGCTGCGTCGTCCACGATCCCGACCGCGGCGTCCTTCTCTTGTGGCGCCACCGGTTCATCACCGACACCTGGGGCTGGGAGATCCCCGCCGGGGGCGTCGACGACGGCGAGACCCCGGCCGACGCCGCCCGGCGCGAGGTGCGTGAGGAGACCGGATGGCGCCCGGGACCGGTCGAGCACCTGGTGACGTACCAACCGTCGAACGGCCTGTCGGACCAGCGGTTCAACATCTTCCTCGCCCGCGGCGCCGAGCACGAGGGAGACCCGGTCGATTTCGGCGAGGCCGAGCGAATCGCGTGGAGGTCGGTCGACGACGTGCGCGCCGACATCGCCGGCAACGGGGTGGCCGACGGCCTGTCGCTCACCGCCCTCTTGTACGCGCTCGCGTATGACCGCCTCGGTCCGTCCCGCTAGATCGATTCCAGGTCGGCCCGGCTGTAGACGCGGAACGCGATGAGGGTGCGCGTGCGCAGCACCCCCGGTTGCGCGGCGATGCTGCCGGTGACGAGGTCGGCGAGCGCCTCGTGGTCGGACACGCGCACGGTGACGACGATGTCCTCGTCGCCGGCGACGGAGTACGCCGCGCTCACGCCGTCGAGGTCGGCGATATCGCTCGCAAGCGTCGCGATGCGCGCCGGCTCGGCGGTGATGAGCACGATGGCGTGGACCACGGGATGCGACTCTACGCCGCGGCGCGCGCCCGACGCCGACGTAGCGCCTGCCACCCGAGGAACGCGACGCATCCCGTCGTTGCGACGATCGAGACCGCGGCGCCCACGATCACCGACGTCGGCCGATAGTGAAAGGTCACGGTCGACCGGCCCGCCGGGACGCGCACGGCCCGGAAGTTGAAGTTGGCGCGCTCGATGGCGGCCGGGTGTCCGCGGACGGT
>DATFVT010000137.1:0-6473 GCA_035260105.1 Acidimicrobiia bacterium | reverse complement strand
ATGGCGTTGCTGCTCCTCTGGGCCGTCGTCCTGCTGGTGCGGTCGGTGCCCGACTTCTGGAACGCCCGCACGACCACCGGCGAGCTGGTGCGCGCCCGCCGTCGTCGCCAGATCTTCCGGTCCAGCAACAGCAACACTCCGCGCTACTGGTACTACCTCGCCCTCGACGACGGGACGAGCCGCCGGATCAGGTCGTGGCGCGTGCGCCGGGATCTGTACGACGGGCACTCGCAGGGAGACACGGTCACCGCGCTGTACACGGCGAACCTCGGCTACGTGCGCGAGATGCGTTCGCCCGCGACCACGTCGGCCGGCTCGGCCGCCGAGGTCGCTACGTGATCTTGAGCTCGGGTCGGTAGATCTTCTTCGGAGCGAGCTCCTCGACGTGCTCCGCGATCTCGACGAACGCACGCGACGCCTCGTCGTCGGGATCGGTGACGACGATGGGACGGCCCTCGTCGGCGCCGACGCGCAGCTCCGGGACGAGCGGGACCTGTCCGAGCAGCGGTACGTCGAGCTGCTCGGCGAGCTCCCGGCCACCGCCCGCGCCGAACAGGTCGTACGCCTTGCCGTCGTCGCCACGGAACCACGACATGTTCTCGATCACACCGATCACGTCGAGGTTCACCTTCTGGCTCATGTACGCGGCGCGCTGGGCGACCCGCTGCGCGGCCGGCTGGGGCGTGGTCACGATGATCACCTCGGCCCGCGGGAGGAACTGCGCCATCGACAGGGCGATGTCGCCGGTGCCGGGCGGCATGTCGACGATCAGGAAGTCGGGCTCGTCCCAGTGCACGTCGGTGAGGAACTGCTCCAGGGCCTTGTGCAGCATCGGGCCGCGCCACACCACGGGCTGGTCCTCACGGGCGAAGAAGCCCATCGAGATCAGGTTCACGCCGTTGGCCTCGGGCGGGACGATGACGTCGTCGATCACCACGGGCGCGTGGTCGATGCCGAGCATGCGCGGCATCGAGAAGCCCCACACGTCGGCGTCGACGGCCGCGACCCGGTGATCCCGCTGCGCGAGCGCGACCGCGAGGTTCGTCGTCACGGACGACTTGCCGACGCCGCCCTTCCCCGACGCGACCGCGAGCACGCGGGTGCGGGCGTCAGTGAACGGGTTCACGCGGGCCGGACGGCCGTCGGCGCCGGCGCCCGCGTGCTGCTGCCGAAGCTTGGCGGCGACGGCCTCGCGCTGCTCGTCGCTCATGACGGTGAGGTCGACGTCGACCGACTCGACTCCCTCGAGGGGCTGGACGGCCTCGGTGACCCTCCGGGTGATCTCCGGCCGCAGCGGACAGCCGGCCACCGTGAGGGCAACGGTCACCGCCACCCGTCCCCCGTCGATGGCGACCTCCTTGACCATGTCGAGGTCGACGATCGACTGGCGCAGCTCGGGGTCCTCGACCGGGCGCAGGGCCTCGAGGACGGCAGCCTCGGTGGGCATCGGGCCTCCTCGCCCCCGTCCGCCGGGGGGCATTTCCACTACGTGCATAGGTAGAATACCGGCATGACGGAGCGAGCCGCGAAGCCCACGGGCCCCGGGCTCAGCGCCGACGAGTTCAGCGCCGCCGTGAGCGCGGTGACGAGCGCCTTCGGGGATCCCACCCGCCGCGACATCTACCTGTTCGTCCGCGCCGGCGCCGACGGGGTGACCGCCGCCGAGGTGGCCGAGCGGTTCGACCTCCATCCCAACGTCGCCCGGCACCACCTCGAGAAGCTCACCGCGGGCGGGTACCTCACCGTCGAGCTCGCCCGCCACGAGACCGCCGGCCGGCCATCGAAGCGGTACCGCGCCGGCGAGCTCGACACGTCACTGAACTTCCCACCCCGGCGCGACGATCTCCTCGCCACCCTCCTCGCCCGCTCGCTCGAGCTGCTCGACCCCGACCAGGCGGCGGCGATGGCCGAGGAGGTCGGCTACGACTACGGACTCGCCATCGCGGCCCGGATGACGCCGGACACCGGTGACCCGGGCGCAGGGCACCGTTCGGTGCGCGCCGCCCTGGCGACCGTGGCCGACGCGCTCACGGCCCACGGGTTCGCCGCCCACGCCGAGGCGAGCGGCGGCTCGCTCCGGATCGTGTCCGAGCAGTGCCCGTTCGGCGACGCGGCGAGGAAGTATCCCCACGTCGTCTGCTCGGTCGACCGGGGCATGATCCGCGGGATGCTCGCCGGCCTCTACGGCGAGACGCGCCCGCTGTTCACCGAGAGCCGCCCCGCCGGCGACGACCACTGCGTCGCCCGCGTCTGACACGGCGTGCGCCGGGCCTACCTCGACCACGCGTCCACGTCACCGCTACGCCCGGCCGCGTTCGAGGCGATGCTGCCGTTCCTGCGCGACCACCACGCCGACCCCGGCCGCTTGCACGCCGAGGGACGCGTGACCCGCGTCGCCCTCGAGGACGCCCGCGAACACGTGGCGGCGTTGCTGGGCGCCCGGCCGCGCGAGGTCGTCTTCACCGCCGGCGGCACGGAAGCCGTCAACACCGCCGTGTGGGGTGGTGTCGCCCGCGCCGACACGCCCGCCCACCTCGTCACGACGGCCGTCGAGCACTCCGCCGTGCTCGACGCCTGCAACCGGACCGGCGCCGAGGTCACCGTGGTCGGTGTCGACGGGTGGGGGCGCTACGACCCCGCCGAGGTGCTCGACGCGGTGCGGCCCGAGACCGCGCTCGTCACGGTGCAGCTGGCCAACCACGAGGTAGGCACGAACCAGCCCGCGGGTGAGGTGGCGGCGTCGTGCCGGGAGAAGGGCGTGCTCGTCCACGTCGACGCGTGCATGGCGGTCGGGCACGTCCCGATCGACTTCGGTTCGCTCGGCGCCGACCTGTGCTCGGTGAGCGCGCACAAGTTCGGCGGGCCGAAGGGTGCCGGCGCGCTTCTCGTCCGCCGGGGCCTGCGGCTGCCGCCCTTCGTCGTGGGGGGTGCGCAGGAGCGCGCCCGCCGCGGCGGCCTCGAAGACGTGCCGGCGATGGTGGGCTTCGGCGCCGCCGCCGCCGAGGTCGGCGGCGACGACCGCCTGGCGGCCGAAGCGCACACGCAACGCGAGCTCACCGACCGGGTCGCGCTCGAAGCCCCGGCACGCGTTGGCGGCGTCGCCCTGTACGGCGATCCCGTCGACCGGGTACCACATCTCGTCTGCCTCGGCGTCGAGGGCGTCGAGGCCGAGCCCATCCTGTTGGGCCTCGACCAGCGCGGCGTGGCGGTCCACTCGGGATCCGCGTGCTCGAGCGAGGCGCTCGAGCCCTCCCCGATCCTCGCCGCCATGGGCGTCGACGCCGACCACTCGATGCGCGTCAGCGTGGGCTGGAGCTCCGTCCCGGACGACGTCGAGGCCTTCCTCGACGCGTTCCCGGCTGTGGTGGACCGACTGCGCGCGTTGCGAGCGGGCTGAGCGTCAGCCCTGCGGCGCCACGAGGCCGTGGTCGAAGGCGAAGACGATGGCAGCGGCGCGATCACGGAGATCGAGTTTCGTGAAGATGTGGCCGATGTGGCTCTTCACCGTCGCCTCGCTCACGAACAGAGTCTCGGCGATCTCCGTGTTGCTCGAGCCGCGGCCGATGAGGCGCAGCACGTCGCGTTCGCGCGGCGTGAGCTCGGCGATACGTCCGGCCGCTTCACCATCGCCCGGGGTCCGCGTCGTCGACCGGTAGGTTGCGAGCACGCGTTCAGTCACGGCGGGGTCCAGCCACGCGTCGCCCGCCGCCACGGTGCGCGCCGAGCGAATGAGCTCCTCCCCCGGCGCGTCCTTGAGCACGAAGCCGGCGGCACCCGCACGCAGGGCGCCCGAGAGCACCTCGTCGTCGTCGAAGGTGGTGAGCACGAGCACGGGTGGTGCGTCCGCCCGCTCGCGCAGGCGCCCCGTGGCCTCGACCCCGTCGACGTCCTTCATGCGCACGTCCATGACGACCACGTCCGGTCGAAGCCGCCCGACGGCGTCGTCGACGCCGGCGCCGTCGTCGCATTCCCCGACGACCTCGAAGCCGTCGTCGGGATGCAGAATCCGGCGCAGGCCCTCGCGGACCAACGGCTGGTCGTCGACGAGGAGGACGCGGATCATGCCGTCTCGAGGACGCGCGGGAGCTCGACGTCGACGCACCACGAGTCCCCGTCGGGACCGGCACGCAGCTCTCCCCCGAGCAGCGTGACGCGCTCGCGCATCCCCGGAACGCCCAGCCCGCCGTCGGTGTCGGCATCGGCGCCCGCGTCCGCCAACCCGTTGCGCACCTGGAGCGACACGACGTCCTCGTCGATAGACAGTGACATCGTCGTGCGGGTGCCGGGCGCGTGGCGTACGACGTTCGTCAGCGACTCCTGTGCCACGCGGTAGAGACCGAGACCGGTCGCCGCCGTGAGCGCGTCCGGATCACCCGACACGTCGAAGTCGACGTCCAACCCGGCCGCCCGGAACTCCCGCACCAGGTGTGGGATGTCACAAGCCGACGGAAGCGGCGCCGCCGTGCCCGTCCCCTCGGGTGCCAGCAACCCGACGGTGCGCCGGATCTCGGCCAGGCTCTCGCGCCCCAGACGCTCGGCTTCGAGCAGGGCCTCCTCCGCCTCGGCCGGATCGCGCCGCAGGGCGAGGCGGGCGCCGGTGAGATGCAGCATCGTCACCGCGAGCGAGTGCGCGATCACATCGTGGATCTCGCGTGCGATGCGCTGGCGCTCCTCGGCCGCGGCCCGCTCGGCGAGGTCCCGTTGCGCCTCCTTCAGCTGCCCGATCAGCTGGAACTGCTCGCGGATCGTGGTCCCCCACGCCCACCCGATGACGATCCCGAGCACGTACGCGAAGGACCCCGAGTACCGCCCCGCGATCTCGACGCCGACCATGACGCCGATGGACGCGACCCCGGCCAGGACGCCCTGCCAGCGCGGCGCAACCACGGCGTGATGCGCGGTGAGGAACACCAGGAAGAAGGGAGCGATGTCGACGTCCACAGGGTTCAGCACCAGGGCCAGCACGGCCCCGACCACGATCACGGTCGACAGAAGCCGCGGCACACGGATGCCGAACGTATCGAGCACGAACGGCAGGGCGGCTGCGAACGCGGCGAGCGCTGCCCAGCCCGGCGGGATCAGCTCGCCGCGCTGGATGGCCACCGCGAACGCAAGGGTGACGGGGACGCCGACCTCTCCGACGCGAGCCCAGAGCGGGACCTGAGCGTCGGGCTGCTCGCCGTCGATTTCCGGCACGCACTCAGCCTACGGGTGACCCCGGTTCCGGACATCCGACCGGGGTGGGTTCGGATCTCCCACCGGGGTCGGAGAACGAAACTCGTCGCCCGGCCGATGTGGCGGAACCTCGATGTCCGTACCGTCGACCGCATGACGCGCAACGCATACCTCGACAGCCTCCACGCCGTCCCCGCGTTCCGCCACTGCACGCGACGTCAACTGCACGACGTCGCGCGTCTCGTCGACGTCGTCGAGCTCCCGGCCGGGACCGTCGAGCTCGACGGGCGCGAGCTGGTGGTCACGCTCGATCCCGTGCGGGCGCTCGTCGTCGGACGGCGGGCGATCCCCTCGCTGCTCGAGATGGCGCCGGATCTCGTCACCGCGCCCGACTTGGAGGTCCCGTGGCGAGCGGGAAGCCCCGGACGGGCTCTACGGTTGCACCCGGCATGATCCCGGTACGCCGCCTCAACCACGCCGTGCTGTACGTGCGCGACGCCGATCGCGCCGCCGCCTTCTACCAGGAGGCCTTCGGGTTCGAGCTGGTCGAGCGCATCCCCGGCGTGGCGGCGTTCCTCAAGGCCGCGGGCACGCAGAACCACCACGACCTCGGGCTCTTCACGGTGGGGCAGAACGCGCGCGGGCCCGAACAGGGCCGGGTCGGGCTGTACCACCTGGCGTGGGAGGTACCGTCGATCCACGACCTCGCCGCCGGCCGGGAGACGCTCGCCCGCCTCGGCGCCCTCGTCGGCCAGAGTGACCACGGCGCCACGAAGTCGCTCTACGGCGAGGACCCCGACGGCAACGAGTTCGAGATCATGTGGCTCGTGCCCCGCGACGAGTGGGGTGACCTCGAGCACGAGGCGACGACCGCCCCGCTCGACCTCGACGCCGAGCTCGCCCGCTGGGGCTGATCGCGGCCGTCAAGCGGCGGGCTTCACCACCAGCCGCACCGTGAGGTGCTGGTTGAGCGTCCCGCTGTTGTTCCCGGCTTGGATGCGGAAGGTCTGGTCGCCGTTCGAGCGCACCTGACCGGCGGTCGGGAGGAGATTCGTGAGATCCACGGTGTTCTCGCCGCGGAAGGACGTCTTGAACTTTCGCACCTCGACTTGCGCGCCCGACGCCACGTTCGGGAGCTCGACGGTCTGCTGGCCCGCGGTCTGCGTACCGGTGACGCCGATGACGAGCTTGCTGCCCGTGCGCTTCCTCAGCGTGTACTCGTAGACCTGCTGTGCGTCGATGCTGTTCAGCGTGAGCTGGGTCGTGGCGCGCCAGCGGGCGCCGACGCCGACTGCTTC
>DATFVT010000136.1:0-2378 GCA_035260105.1 Acidimicrobiia bacterium | reverse complement strand
ACCACCTTTGCCGACCTGCGAGCGTCCCGCCTCGAACTGCGGCTTCACGAGCAGCAGGAGATCCGCGTCCGGGGTCGTGCACCGCGCGAGCGCGGGTGCGCACGTGGACAGCGAGATGAACGACAGATCGGCGGCGCACAGATCGGCCGGCCCGCCGATGTCGTCGGCACGAAGATGGCGGACGTTCGTCCGCTCGAGCACGGTGACACGGGGATCCGTGCGCAGCGACCACGACAGCTGGCCGCGGCCCACGTCGACGGCGATCACGTGATCGGCGCCTGCCTGCAGCAGACAGTCCGTGAAGCCGCCCGTCGAGGCGCCCGCGTCGAGCGCCCGGCGTCCCGCCACGGCAACGCCGAAGCGCTGGACCGCGGCGTCGAGCTTCTCGCCACCGCGCGAGACGAATCTCGGGCCGTCGCCGCTCAGGCTGATCGGCTCGTCGGCGGTGACGCGCCGCGCCGCCGATCGAGCCGGAAGGCCGTCCACGAGCACGCGGCCCGCCCCGATCGCCTCGAGCGCCCGTTGACGACTCGCGGTGAGGCCGCGACGCACGAGTTCGGCATCGAGACGGCGGCGCACAGCGACGTGCAGATTACCCGCCAATGGCCGATTTCGGCGGACCACTATCGTGCGACCGGCATGGTCATCCCGTTGCACGACGACAACCCGACGCAGCGGTTCCCTTACGTCACCGTCGCGATCATCGCCATCAACGTGTTCGTGTACCTGTTCGTTCAGCCGCACAGCGGCGTCGACTCGCGTCTCGGCACCTCGAAGGACACCTCCTTCACGCTCGAGCACGCCGCCATCCCCTGCGAGTTGCACCAAGGCGAGCCGGTCACCGTGCGGGAGGTCAACAGCGGCGACTGCAACGCGGCGGCGAGGGCCGACTCGCCGGAGATCTTCCCGGGCAAGAACGTCTGGCTGGCCGTCCTCGTGTCCATGTTCCTGCACGGTTCGATCCTGCACCTGGCGGGCAACATGCTGTTCCTGTGGATCTTCGGGAACAACGTCGAAGACCGCCTCGGCTACATCGGGTTCATCGTCTTCTACCTCTTCGTCGGCGTGGCGGCGATGGGTGCGCACTACCTCGCCGACCCGGGCTCGACCGAGCCCGTCATCGGAGCGTCGGGCGCCATCGCCGGTGTCATGGGCGCGTACCTCGTCTGGTGGCCGCGCGCCCGCGTGCTGACGGTCATCGCGCTGCTTCTCTTCTTCCCCGTCTACCTGCCGGCGTTCGTGCTCCTCGCGATCTGGTTCGGGTCCCAGTTCGTGACGAGCTTCAATCCCAACTCGAACGTCGCCTGGCTGGCACACGTCGGAGGCTTCATAGCCGGCGCCGGCATCGCGCTCGCGCTCCGCGGCCTGCTCGGGCCACCACGACGACCCGTGCAACCGGCGCAGCCTCCCGAATGGGGATTCGGGCGCTGACGGCCGGTCAGCCGACGGTCGTGGCCTGCACCAGGCGCGGGACGAGGGTGGCGAGGTCGGCGGCGACGAACGGCGGCGGCGGAACCGGGATCGCCTCGCCACCGGGATGCGCCTCGCGCTGCGTGACGCCCGACAGAACGAGCGCGAACGGCCAGCCCAGCTTGGCGGCGAGCGCGCCGTCCGTCGACGGCCGATCGCCGACGACCACGCCCGTCGACCCGAACCGCTCTCGGATGACGTCGACCATCGGCTGCTCCGGCTTGCCGGCCACCTCGGGGGCGCGTCCGGCGGCAGTCGCGACCGCCGCCGTGATCGCGCCCGACCCCGGGATCATGCCGCCGGGCACGGGGTAGGTCGCGTCGAGATTGGTCGCCACGAATCGCGCCCCGGCGCGCACCGCCGCCGACGCGCGGTCGAGCTCCTCGAAGTCGAACCCGCGATGGAACCCGACCACGACCGCCGCCGCCGGCGGGCGATCCACGGTGTGCAACCCAGCGGCTGCGAGCGCCTCCACGACCCCCGGACCAGCGCACGCCAGCACCGGCGAGCCAGGATCCAGTGCCGACGCCAGCAGGCTCGCCGCCGAGATGGCGCTCGTGACCACGTCCTCGGGCGCGGTGGGCGCACCGGCGGCACCGAGCTTTGCGGCCACCTCCCCCACCGGCTGGCTCGAGTTGTTCGAGACGAACACGACCCGGACTCCGACCTTCCGCAGGTCGGAGATCGCCGTGCCCGCACCCGGGATGGGCTCGTCACCCCGCCACACCACACCGTCGAGGTCGCAGCAGACGACCGGGCGGTCGGACGTCACTCGGTGTCGGACAGCGCGTCTCGGTAGGCGTCCATCTCCGGGCGCATGGCGACGGCCAGCTTGAGCGGACGGCGAGCGCCACTGCGGTCGCCGACGCGCAGCATCGAAAGCCCGAGCCCGAAGAGCGCGTAGTCGT
>DATFVT010000135.1:0-6024 GCA_035260105.1 Acidimicrobiia bacterium | reverse complement strand
CGAGGGGCTCGATCCCGAGGCTCGCCTCATCGACGCCTGCCTGCACGCCGCACTCCGCGCGAGGCCGCGGCTCACCGCGTTGCGCGACGTCGCCCAGATGGTCCTCTACGCGCCGCTCGACGTCGCGCAGCTTCGGGACCTTTGCGGGCAGTGGCGCTGCGGGATCGTGCTGCAGCGCGCGCTCGAGATGGCCTGGGCGGCCTTCGGGCTGACGTCGACACCGGAGCCGGTCCGGTGGGCACGCGCGTACGAGCCGACCGCGTTCGAGCGACACGCGCTGGACGTGTACATCGGTCCAGATCCGAGCTATGCCCGTCAGGCAGTGGCGGGGCTCCGGGCTGTCCCCGGGCTCTGGTCCAAGGCCGCGTACGCGGCGGCGCTCCTGCTCCCGAGCCGCGACTACGTCCGCGCCCGCGATGGCGGTTACTCACGGCGCGCATTACGCGCCCTGCGCCTGCTTCTCCGCGACGTGTCGCCGGCCCGCGGGCCGGAGCTCCGACGGAATGCATCTGAACGGTGCCTCGAATGACAACCGTCGCGCACGACGTGACGGTGCGGCCTTTTGCGACGGCGGATCATCCGTCGGTGCTCGAGCTCCTGACTTCGTCACTCGGCTGGAGCTCAGATGAACGGCACGCCCGCTACTTCGCGTGGAAGCACGAGGGGAACCCGTTCGGCGCATCGCCGGCGTGGGTGGCTGTGGATCGCGATGGCGGACTTCTGGGGTTCCGGACCTTCCTACGCTGGGAGTTCATGCGTGGGCCGGACGTTGTACGTGCGGTTCGCGCCGTCGACACTGCGACGCGACCTGATATCCAGCGACGAGGAATCTTCTCGCGGCTGACGATGACCGCGGTTCAGGCGATGATCGGTGACGACGTCGAATTCGTCTTCAACACGCCGAACGCTCGCAGCCTCCCCGGATACGTACGGATGGGGTGGCTACGGGTCGGACGACTGCCCGTCGGCGTCCGCCCGAGCTCCGTGCGCCACTTGACGCGCGTCGCACAGGCGCGCGGCCCGGCGGAGAAGTGGTCGCTGCCGACGGAAGCAGGCGTTCCCGCCGTCGAAGCGCTTGCCGACGTGGGGTCCGTCGAGCGGCTTCTGGCTGCCGTTCGCCACACGACGGACCTCCGGACTCGGCGGAGCGTCGACTATCTGCGTTGGCGGTACGGCTTCCCCGACCTCCGGTATCGGGCCCTCACGGCGGGGCCGACTGTCGAGGAAGGCATGGTCGTCTTCCGGCTTCGTCGCCGCAGAAGGGCCATCGAGGCCGTGATCTGCGACGTGCTCGTGCCCTTCGACGATCAGAAGTGGGCGACGCACCTGTGCCGGCACGTTCTGGCCGTCACCGGGGCCGACTACGCGCTGCGCGCGGGGAGGTCGAGCTCGGGTCATGGCTTCGTGCCGCTGCCCGGCCAGGGACCGATCCTCACGTGGCGGGCGCTCACGAGTCCGACGATGCCGTCCCGGCGCGATTGGGACCTGAGCCTCGGCGATGTCGAGCTCTTCTGACGGCGGCGGGCCGACACGAGTCCTGTGGGTGACGAAGGGGCTCGGACGCGGCGGAGCAGAGAGGCTTCTCGTCAGCCTGGCCAAACGCCTCGACCGATCGAGGTTCGAGCTCGAGGTCGCCTACGTCCTGCCGTGGAAGGATGCGCTCGTCCCGGCGTTCGACGGCCTGGGTGTGCCCGTGCACTGCCTCGGAGGCTCTCGCGCGCTCGACCCGCGCTGGGCCGTCCGGTTGCGCCACCTGGTTCGAGCGGGACGGTTCGACATCGTGCATTCCCACATGCCCTACGTCGCCGTCGGCGCCAGGAGAATACGTGGACCGTGCATCGTCCATACCGAGCACAACACCTGGCCGACGTATCGACCGTTGACGCGGTGGGCGAATCGTCTGACGTACCCCCGGAACACGGCGGTGATCGCGGTGTCACAGGCGGTGGCGGACTCCATCGACCCGATCCCGTTCGCACAGCGGTGGCCACCCGTGCATGTCATCCACCATGGACCGGAGCTGCCGGCGAGCACCGTGTCTACCGGCCAGACGCGGGCGTATGCCCGAGCCGCATTGGGGCTCTCAGGAGATGCCGTCGTCATCGGGACGGTCGGCAACTTCACGCGGAAGAAGGACCATGCCACCCTTCTGCAGGCCGCCGCGCGTATCAGGGCGCAGCATGACGAGCTTCGCCTCGTCCTGATCGGATCAGGTCCCCTCGAGGGTGAGCTCCGACGCTCGACGCGCGAGCTCGGGTTGAACGAGCAGGTCCTGTTCGCGGGCTCGCGCGAGGACGTCACCGACCTGATGCCGGCCTTCGACGTCTTCGCGTTGAGCTCTCGGAACGAGGGCCTCCCGATCGCGTTGCTCGAAGCCATGGGACTCGGGGTCCCGTGCGTCGCGACTGCCGTGGGTGGTGTGCCCGAGGTCGTCACGGACGGTCGGGAAGGCCTTCTGGTTCGCCCCGAGGATCCAGCCGCGTTGGCCGAGGCGCTGAGCAAGATGCTGCGCGACGCAGACGTCAGACAAGAAGCCGGGACGGAGGGAGCGTGGACCGCCCGTTGCTTCGATCTCACGCAGGCCGCGCGGCGCACCGAGGACGTGTACCGGCGGGCGCTTGCCGCCTTCTCGGGTGAGCTCGTCGGAGTCGATCGGGGCTAGAGGAGCTCGCCCCGGAAGGCCCGCTCCCGCATGCAGCCCTTCGTATCGAAGACCAAGGCGGCATGCTCGCAGATCTCGTCGTACGGGAGGTCGTCGTGATCGACGAGGATCACGGTCAGATCGGCCGCCTCGAGCTCGCTCCGGTCGCAGGAGACGCGCGGAAGCGGAGGCGCGAGATCGGCGTCCACCGGAATGTGTGCGTCGTGCGCTCGTACGTCGGCGCCCAACGACAGCAGGTGTCGAGCAACGACCATCGAAGGTGACTCACGCCAGTCGGACGTGCCGGGCTTGTAGGCCAGTCCCAACAAGAGAATGCGTGCTCCCCGGACGCTCTTGCTCTCGTCGTTGAGCAGATTGGCGATGCGCGACACGACATACTCCGGCATGCGTCGGTTCACGTCGTTGGCGAGCTCGACGAACTGGAAGCGGTGGCCGACGCGACGCTCGACTCTCCAAGCCAGGTACGACGGATCGATCGGCAGGCAGTGCCCGCCCACTCCCGGACCGGGCGTGAACTGGAGATACCCGAACGGCTTCGTCGTCGCCGCCTCGATCGCCGACCAGATGTCGACTCCGAGGTCACGGGCGAACACCGCGAGCTCGTTGACCAACGCGACGTTCACGTGTCGGAAGGTGTTCTCGAGCAGCTTGACGAGCTCCGCCTCGCCGGTCGATCCGACGGGGACGGTCTTCTCGACGAGCATTCCGTAGAAGGTCTCGACCGCGCGCAGGCTGCGTTCGTCGCTCCCGGAGACCACCTTCGGCGTGTTCAGGAAGGTGAACGCGCCGTTCCCCGGATCGATGCGCTCGGGTGAGTAGCCGAGGAAGAAATCCTCACCGGCCTTGAGCCCCGCCGTCTCGAGACTCGGCCTGAGGAGCTCTTCCGTGGTCCCGGGGTAGGTCGTCGATTCCAGGGTCACGAGCGATCCGCGTTGCAACCACTGCGCGACGTCGCGGGCGGCGGATTCGATGAACGACAGGTCAGGTACTCCGTCTCGCAGCGGCGTCGGGACGGTGATCACGGCGACATCGAACGCGCGCAGGTCGAGCGGGTCGTTCGTCGCCCAGTAACCGGATTCGAGCGCCATGCGCACCTGGTCGCCGGAGACGTCGTCCACGAACGATCGACCCTCCCGCAGGGCGTGCACGCGGTCGAGATCCGTCTCGTACCCGACGACCCTGAACCCGAGCTCCGAAGCTCGGATCGCGATCGAAAGGCCGACGTATCCCTGACCGACGACGACGACCTTGGCCGTGCGGTCGGAGAGCCGTGCGAGCAGGTCGCCGAGCAGCTCGTCAGTCACCGACAGGCTCCTCTCGCCGCCCGTCGGAGCTGCTCACGAGCAATTCTGCCGTCAGGCGGAGGCCCTCCGAGAGCTCGACCACCGGCTCGTAGCCGAGGTCGCGGCGCGCGGCACTGAGGTCGGCCAGGCTGTGGCGGATGTCGCCGGCTCGCGGCGAGGTGTGGATCGGTTCGGCGCGGGCGCCGAGCACGTCACCCAGGATGTCGAGCACCTCGAGCAGCGTGTGCGAACGAGGCCCGGCGACGTTGTACACGCGTCCCGAGCACTGCGACGACGCTTCAGCGGCGCCGAGGTTGGCGTTCACGGCGTCGGACACGAACGTGAAATGCCGGCTCTGCTCACCGTCGCCGTGGACCTCTGGTGGACGGCCGGTCGCGACGGCGTCGAGAAACAGAGGGATCACGGCGGCGTACCGGCTGTCCGGCCGTTGCCGGGGACCGTAGACGTTGAAGTATCGGAGCGCGAAGGTCTCGACGCCGAACATCTCCGAGAACACCCGGCAGTACTGCTCGCCTGCATATTTCGTGACGGCGTATGGAGAGCGCGGGTTCGGTGGTGCGGACTCGGGGGTCGGGAGGGTTGCGGTGCCGCCGTAGACGCTCGACGAGGCGCCGAACACGACGCGGCGCACCCCCGCGTCCCGCGCGGCCATGAGCACGGTCAGGGTGCCGGCGATGTTGACCCGGTCCGTCTCCAACGGGTGCTCGACGGACTGGAGCACGGCGCGGCGAGCCGCCTCGTGGAAGACGATGTCACAGCCGGCTGCGGCCGCTTCGACCGCCGCCTTGTCGACGATGTCACCTTGGATGAAGCGCGCAGCCGGGTTGACGTTCTCTCGCCGTCCCGACGAGAGATCGTCGAACACGATCGCGTCGGCGCCGCGGTCTACCAGCGCGTCGACGAGATGTGACCCGATGAAGCCGGCCCCGCCCGTGACCAGCGCAAGCATGCCGGAATCGTAGGCGGCGTGTGTGGAGCGTCGCCCCTGCCGCCTTGGACGCGCGGTCCCCGAGGAGGAAGTGCGCGAAAGGTGCACCGCGAGCATGCCCGCATCCCCGTGGCCCGTACCGGCAGCTGTGAGGATGTTCAGGGTCCCCAGGCGCGAGGTCGCAGCCGTGATCCACATCCGCACCGTCAGCCCGACCGACGTGACGCCGCGACTCGTCGAGTCGCTGGACGGAAACGGCGGTGTCGTGAACCTGGTGGTCCTCGAGGGGGTTGCGCACAACCCCGACGGGGACTCGCTGCAGTTCGACGTCATCACCGCCGAAGCGAACCACGTGCTCGACGAGCTCCGCCGCCTCGGGCTCGATCGGCGCGGCTCGATCGTGATCGAGAACATCGACACGTCGATCTCGGAGCTCGCCGCCCAAGCCGAACGCCGCGAGCCGACGAGGGCGAACTTCTCGCCGATCTGGGAAGAGGCCGAGGCCAGGATCCGGGAGCGCGGAACTTACCGGGCGGCCTGGTTCGTGCTGCTTGCCATCGCCGGGATCATCGGGGCCGTGGGGATCCTCACCAACTCGCAAATCCTGGTGGTGGGCGCCATGGTCGTCGGGCCCGAATACGGAGCGATGATCGGCGTCGCCCTCGGCATCGACAAGCGGGACGCCACGCCGATCCGGCGCGGATTGAACGCCCTGGTATTCGGCTTTGCCCTCGCGATCGCCGTCACCCTGCTCTTCAGCCTCGTGATCCGGGCGTTCGATCTCCAGCCGCGCGCGTTCGAGCTCGGGATCCGCCCGGTTTCGGACCTCATCGACTCACCCAATGCCTTCTCGATCATCGTCGCCGTGCTGGCGGGCATCGTGGGCGTGGTGTCGCTCACCGAGGCGCGGGCGAGCACGCTCATCGGCGTGTTCGTCTCCGTGACCACTATTCCTGCCGCCGCTGATACAGGGCTCTCGCTCGCGTTCAGCGATTGGAGTGAGGCGAGGGGCGCGTTCCTGCAGCTGCTGGTGAACGTCGTCATCCTCATCGTCGTCGGTGCAATCGGGCTGGCGGTCCAGCGTCGGATTTGGGGATCGAGCAGTTGGAGGTCGAGGACGACGTGAGCGC
>DATFVT010000134.1:0-3029 GCA_035260105.1 Acidimicrobiia bacterium | reverse complement strand
GAGGTGTTCGCCGCCCCGGACGAGATCCTCTCGGCGCAATACCGGCTGATGATCCGCACCGAGCGCGAGAAGGCGGAGGGGCGCGGGAAGTACGACGAGACCACGATCGACCCCTACACGGACGATCAGCTCCGGGAGATCGACGACGCGTACGCGTCGGAGCCGGCCCGCCGGCGTGGCGCGGAGCCGCGCTGGTGGGAGGACGTCCACGAGGGCGACGAGGTCGGCCCCCTCGTCAAGGGCCCGCTTCGCGTCACCGACATGGTGTGCTGGCACGTCGGCATGGGCATGGGCCTCTACGGCGTCAAGGCTCTCCGGCTCGGCTACGAGCAGCGCCGGCGCGTGCCGCGCTTCTTCCGTCCCGACGACCTGAACGTCCCCGACGTGCAACAGCGCGTCCACTGGGACGCCGAGTGGGCGCGCCGGGCCGGCAACCCGGCGACCTACGACTACGGCCGGATGCGCGAGACGTGGCTCGTCCACTTGTGCACCGACTGGATGGGCGACGACGCCTGGCTCTGGAAGCTCGACTGCCAGTTCCGCCGGTTCAACTACGTCGGTGACACGCACTGGATGCGCGGGCGCGTTGCGCGCAAGGAGGTCGTCGACGGACGCCCCGTCGTGGAGCTCGACCTCCGAGGAGAGAACCAGCGGGGCGAGACCACGACGCCCGGCCACGCGACGATCCTGCTGCCGAGCCGGGATCGAGGACCGGTCCGCCTGCCCGATCCGCCGGGCGGTGCCAGCACGTGCCAAAAGGCATTGGATGCGCTCGTCGCCCGCTTCGCCGTCGAGGAAGCCGCGTGAAGGACTACCCCGATCCCCCGCCCGGACTCGTCGTCGAGCAGGACGGGGCGGTGCTCCGCCTGCAACTCGACCGGCCCGAGCGTCGCAACGCGATCACGGACGAGATGGTCTACACCCTCATCGACACCATCGAAGCCGCGGGCAGCGACGAGGGCGTGCGCGTGATCGCGCTCTCCGGCACGGGTGGGCACTTCTCCTCCGGCTTCGACCTCGGGCAGCGCGGCCGCGTCGACGAGAAGCCTCGCGCCGGCGCGACGCAACGGCGTATGCGCTGGCAGGTGAACCGCCTGATCCCGACCATGCTCGAGACGCAGACACCGATCGTCACCGCGGCCACGGGCTGGGTCATCGGACTGGGGCTGCACCTGGTCCTGGCGTCCGACTTCGCCGTCGTGGCCGACGACGCCCGGCTGCGGGCGCCCTTCGCCATCATGGGATTCACGCCCGACTCGGGCGGGTCGTGGCTGATCCCGCGTCTCGCCGGCGTGGCGCGGGCCAAGGAGCTGCTGATGCTCGGCCGCGAGGTCAGCGGCGCGCAGGCCGCCGAGTGGGGAATGGTCCACCGGGCGGTGGCGGCGCCGGAAGTCGACGGCGCGGCCGATGCCCTCGTCGACGAGCTCGCGTCGGCCGCCACCGTCGCGGTCGGCCTCTCGAAGTTGCTGATCCACCGGGGGCTGGGCGTCGACCTCGAGCGGCACCTCGCCGACGAGGCGCTGGCGATCGAGCTGGCCAGCCGTTCCGAGGACTTCCACGAGTACGCCCGGGCCCGGCGCGAGAAGCGCGACCCGAAGTTCGAGGGCCGCTGAGAGACGTCGCTCAGATCCAGGGATCCGCGGGCGCGGTCAGATCGCCCGGGGCTGCGTCACCGGTGTTGACGACCCCCGCCGGCTCGAAGAGCAGCAACTCGCATTCCTCGTGAGCGGCGGGGCAGTGCTCGGTGCCCTTCGGGACCACGAAGAACTCGTTGGCCGCGACGACCACATCACCGTCGTGCAGCTTGATCGTCAGCTTCCCTTTCGTCACCAGGAAGATCTCGTCCATCTCGTCGTGCTTGTGCCAGACGAACTCGCCCTTCGCTTTCACGACCTTGACGAGAACGTCGTTGAACTCCCCCACGACCCTCGGCGACCAGTGCTCGGCGACGAGGCCGAACTTGTCGTCGAGCGAGACGGGACGGTCGGGAGCGGCCATGCGGGCGACGGTACTCGTGCGTCCTACGGCCCTGCCGGGCCGAGCGCTTCCGCGAACTGCCTTGCCTCGGGGCGCCAGACGGGTTGCACGGTGAAGCGGGCGTCCATCTCGCCGCCGAAGCGGAGCGCGAGGTGCTTCGGCTTCGCCGGCGGATCGGCACCGTGCACCGAGACGAGCTCACGGGGATACGACCCGAGCATCTGGCTCCGACGGGCGTCGAAGTTGTGCCCGGAGTGCACGATCACGCGTCGGTCCGTGAGCGTCAGGATGAACGACGCCACCCGTGCCTCGGCGAGCAATCCGAAGACCGCACGAGAGAGGTCACCGCTCGGATCTCGCGTCCACAACGAGACCTCGACGTGTTCGCCCGGTTCGAGCGACGGCTCGACCGCCTTGGCGATGCGCTGTGCGAATCCCTTCTTGCCGAAGAACGCCATGGCGATCCAGTCCTCCGCTCTGCTCGTCGGTGCCGTTCCGGCGGCGATGCGCCCATCGATCAGATGGGTCGGAAACCGGCGCTATCCGCCGGGTTTCCGACCCAACGCGACGGAGGTTGTCCCCGCCGTGGCGTCGAACACCCACGAGACGGCGCCGCTGAGGCGGACGAGCTCGACCTCGGGCGGCTCCGCTGCCGGGGGCGCGGCTTCGTCGACGACCACCTCGATAAACACGCGATCTTCACCGACGCTGACACCGTCGACGCGCGCCTGCCGGTCGACGGCCTGGGCCATCGCCTCGATGCCGCCTCGCTCACCCCGCGCCAGCAGTCCGAGCCAGCCCGGGTTCGACGGATCGAGCAGGCGGTCGGCGAGCGGGTTCAGCTCGAGCGTGACCCGGTGGGCGCCAGCGTCCACGCTGACCGCGGTCCCGAAGCCGGGCGGGAACGCCGGGTGCAGCGCGAGCACAGAGGCGAGCGCGTCGACACCACCCCCGTCGAGCCCGAGCGCCGCGCCCAATCTCTCGCTCGCGACCCACGCCGCGCCGATCCACTGGCTCGCCATGATCTCCCGCGCCGTCTCCGTATCGAGACG
>DATFVT010000133.1:0-2167 GCA_035260105.1 Acidimicrobiia bacterium | reverse complement strand
GCGCATCAGGTGCAGCGCGCCGGCGGCTTCGAACTGCTCGAGCAGGACGGTCGACGCGCCGGCGGCGAGCCCGATGCCGAGCACGGCGTTGAGGCCGAAGACGTGGAACAGCGGCAGCACGCCGAGGCTGACATCGCCCGCGTTGAGTGCGAGACCCGGATGGTCGAGGACCTGGCGGATGTTGGACGCCAGGTTGCCGTGCGTGAGCATCGCCGCCTTCGGCGCCCCCGCGGTTCCCGCCGTGAAGAGCAGCACCGCCACGTCGGAGTCGTCGCGCGCCACCGTCTCGACCGGCTCGGCGCCGCCGGCCTCGTCGGACGGGGAGCCGAGCACCACCGCGGGCTCGGCCGTTGCGATCTCACGGTCGAGCTCCGGGTCGGGCGCGTGCGGATTCAGCGGCACGGCGACCGCCCCCGCCCACAGGACGCCGAGGTACGACGCCACGAACGCGATCGTGTTGCGACCTTCGATCGTCACCCGCGCGCCGGGATCGACGCCCTGGGATCGGAGCGCGCCCGCGACGCGCGCCGCTCGGGATTCGAGCTCGCGATACGTGACGGTGTCCGGCCCGGCGCGCAGCGCGACCGCGTCGGGCGTGGTCCGCGCCGGTGCCAAGAGCACGTCGGCAAGGTTCGTCACAGGACCGCACCCTGCTTCACCAGCGACGCCTGCAGCTCGTCGACGGCGACGTCGGCGACGGGAACGCCGTGGCGCGCCGCCAGGGCGGCGGCGGTCCCGGCCGCCTGACCCACCGCCAGGCTCGGGCCCATGACCCGGATCGACGCCAGGGCGTCGTGGTCGGCGGACAGGCACCGGCCGGCCACGAGCAGGTTCGGCACGTCGCGGGTGCGCAGGCTCGCGAAGGGGACCTGGTAGCTGACACCCGCGGGAAGGAACTCGTATTCCGTGGCGCGATCGTGCACGTGGTACTCGCGCGGCCATGCGCCCCGCGCCACCCCATCGTCGAACGTGGCCCCGCGTGCCACGTCGTCGCCCGTGAGGACGTAGTCCCCGACGACGCGGCGCGTCTCCCGGACTCCGAGCGCGGTCGCCGTGTCGTCGAGGAAGGCGTCCGAGAACCCGGGGACGTGCGCCCGGAGGAAGTCGGCCGCCTCCTGGGCGAGCCGGCGCCCCTCGAGCTCGCCCCAAGTCGCCTGGCGCACGTCGGTCACGTCGACGGGCGAGCCGTCGGGGTTGCGGACGCGCGTCATCGCGCCCACGAACTCGCCGGGACGGAAGGTCGGGATGATGGCGCCGCCGTCGCGGGACAGGTGCCCGCCGTGCTCGGCGATCAAGTCGCCGAGCGCGGGGACCGCCGCCAGCGCGGCCGGCGCGTCGACGTGTTGCATGACGAACTGCATAGACCCGAACTGGCGGTGACCGGGAGGTCCGACCTCGGTCGGCACACCAGCGAAGGTCGCGACGTCGGCGTCGCCCGTGCAGTCGACGAAGACCTTCCCCGCCACCGCGCGCGGGCCGCGCTTCGTTGCCAGCACGAGCGCCCGCAACCTCCCGTCGTCGACGAGCGCGTCGGCGACGAGCGAGTGCAGCATGAGGTCCAGCGTGTCCTCGGCGGTCACGAGGTGGTCGGCGAGCCGCTTGACCGCCCACGGCACGTACAGGAAGACCGCCGTCTCCTTGAACGCGACCGGGCCGACCCCGGCGCCCGCGCCCGCGAGCGCGTCGGCCAGCTCGCGAGCTATCCCGCCGACGACGTAGTCGAACTCGTCGCCGTCGTCGCGCACGTACAGACCGCAGATCGTCCCGACCTTCGCCACGGTCAGGTTGCCGCCGAGGAACCCGTACCGCTCGCAGAGGACGACGCGTGCGCCGGACCGCGCCGCGGCGATCGCCGCGCCCAGGCCTGCCGGCCCACCGCCGGCCACGACGACGTCGGCGTCGGCGAGCACGTCGGCTTCACGCTCGGGGACACGCACAGGTCGGAACGTACCGCCGACGCACGCGCCACGGCGGGAAGGAGCGAAGCAAGGGAGGCACGCGGCGGCGGCGTAAGCGAAGAAGATCGGGGGCCCCGGCCGTGGGTGTGGTGCTTGGGGCGGGCTGGGAGGCTGTTCCACGAGCGCCGGCCCGTGACGGGCACGGTGCTCGCGGCCCCCACACCCACGAACCGGAACCCCGAATCGCGCGAGGCATCGGCCGTCCACCT
>DATFVT010000132.1:0-2496 GCA_035260105.1 Acidimicrobiia bacterium | reverse complement strand
GAGAGGCCGGGCCACTTCAGCATGAGCTTGACCGCCAGCTCCTCCCAGGGCTCGGCGCCGTGCCGCATGACGATCCGCAGCTCGGGGAAGTCGAAGCACACCTGGTCGAAGCGCTCGACGTGCTGGCACGCCGACGGGAAGCGGGGGCCGGCGATCCCGGCATTGACGACGACGGGGATGTCGAGCTCGACGCACGTCGCGTACACCGCGTACGCCTTCGGGTCGTCGACGGGCACCTGGGGCAGGCACCCCGCAGGGAAGAACGTGACCGCGGCGAGGTCCTGTTCGTCCTTGGCCCGGCGGATCGATCGCACCGCGTCCATGACGTCGTTCGGGTTCACCTCGAGGGAGAGGAGGAACCGTCCGGGGTACCGGTCGCGCGCCTCGAGCGTGAGCCGGGTGAGGCCGACGAGCCCGATGTCGATGCCGTGCCGGTCCATCTCGGCGATGGTCACGTCGACGGGGTCGTTGTCCTCGTCGACGCTGTCGGGCACGTCCTTGAACATGTACTCGGCGAGGAAGGACATGTCCTTGGACTCGGGGTCCTTGGCGCCCTGCCGCAGGTAGTCGTAGACGGCCTTGCGGTCGCGATGCGGGAACCCGATCATGAGGTCGACGACGCCGATCCGCTCCGGCATGGGCACGACGCCGAAATTACGGCATCGCGCGATCCTGCCGCACCCCGCGTCAGAAGCTCGCCTCGGCTTTCGCCTTGAGACGCAGGAGCCAGGCCACCAGGGACTCGTCGAGGATCGACTGCATCGGGGACGGGTCCCGGTCGACCGGCTCGCCGGCGAACGATTCGCTCGTGCCGACGATCACCCCCTGCGTCATGTCCCGGAAGGTCCACTCGTGGATGCCGGTGATGCCTTCTGCGGTTCCGCCCCACAAGGTCCGGGACCGGTCCGTCACGTCGTAGATGGTCGACGTCACGCTGAAGCCGGAGCTCGTCCACGTGAACGCCGCGCCGGGCTCGAACGTGCCGTCGAGACGCGCGGCCGTGATGTCGGTCTGCCACGTGGGCCACGCGTTCACGTCGGTGTGAAGCTGCCACACCGTGTCGAGGGGCGCCCGGATGTCGATCTCGTGACGGGAGAGCACCGGAGCGTCGCCGTCGATCGTCGTCGGAGTGGTCATCGCCACCTCGCCGTCTGCCGGCCGTCTGCCTGCGGGCCAACTCAGGCTAACGGCCCGTGCGCCGCGTCCGTAAGCTCGTGGCGTGAACGAGCTCGTCGAGAGCGGCCGTGCGGCCGTTGCGGACCGGGATTGGGCGCGGGCTCTCTCGTTGCTCCGCGAGGCCGATGCGGCTGGCCCCGTCGCGCCGAGCGACATCGAGCTGCTCGGCGAGGCGGCGTTCTGGACGGGCCACCTCGAAGAGTGCATCGCGGCCCGGGAGCGCGCATACGGCGGACTGGTCGACGACGGCGACGCCCGAGGGGCGGCGATGGTGGCACTCCACCTCGCGTTCCACTACGCGGGGCGGGCGTCGTTACCCGTGGCCGGCGGATGGCTCGAGAACGCCGTCTCGCTCCTGGAGAACCTGCCCGATTGTGCGGAGCAGGGATGGTTGGCGTGGATCCAGGGGATCGTCGCAGCCGAGATCCTCGGCGATCGCGAGGCCGCTCTCCAACACGCGGAGCGAGCAATCGCCATCGGTCGGGCGTTCGGTGATCGCGATGTCGAGACGTTGGGCGCACTCGAGAAGGGCGGCGCGCTCATTCAGCTGGGGCAGGTCGACGAAGGTCTGACACTCCTCGACCAGGCCATGGCACGTGCCGTCGGCGGTCTGCTCGGGCCTTGGGCATCGGCGGCGAGCTACTGCGGGACGATCGCCACGTGCGCCGCGCTGGGGGACTATCCGCGCGCAGCGGAGTGGATCAAGGAGGTGCAGCGCCGTCCCAGCGCGCGCTCGAGCGAGTTTCCCGGCGACTGCCGGGTGCACCGAGCCGAGGTCCTGCATCAGCGGGGCAACTGGTCGGAAGCCGAGGTCGAAGCCGCTCGCGCCTGCGACGAGCTGGAGACCTGGGATCTCGCGCACGTCGCCGTCGGCCTCTACGAGCTCGGGGTTCTCAGCCTCCGCCGGGGCGACGTGCCCGCCGCCGAGCACGCCTTTCGTCAGGTCGAGGAGCTCGGTGGGTCGCCCGAGCCGGGACGGGCGACGCTCCAGCTCCTGAGGGGGCGTCCCGAGGCCGCGTCGGTGGCACTGGAGGACGCGCTGGCGACGAGCGGGAACGTGCTGGTGCGGGCTCGGCTGCTCCCGGTCGCGACCGAGGCGGCACTGACGCTCGGCGACACCGAACGCGCACGAGTTCATGTCGACGAGCTCGACGAGATCGCAGACCGGTATCCCAAGGTGCTGTTGCAACGAGCGCGGGCCGACCAAGCGCGCGGGGAGGTGGCCGCCGCGTCGGGCGACTTCGAGGTCGCACGCGACAAGTTGCGTGAGGCGGCGCAGGCTTGGCAGGCCGTCGGGGCGCCGTACGACGAAGCCCGGGC
>DATFVT010000131.1:0-2979 GCA_035260105.1 Acidimicrobiia bacterium | reverse complement strand
GGGTTCCCACGACCGGCCGCGCAGCAGGGGGCTGCGGCGCACACGAGGAGGCATGTGCTCCCGCTCGCGGAGCGAGTTGTCGGCCATCTGCTGGTCGGTGGCGATCACGTGCGGCGTCAGGAAGACGAGCAGGTTGGTCTTCACCCGGTGGTTGTCGTCGCGCTTGAAGAGGTTCCCGAGCACCGGCACGTCCTTCAGGAAGGGCACGCCGCGCTCGTCGAGCCGCACCGTGTCGGCGAGGAGCCCGCCGATCACGACCGTCTGCCGGTCGCGCGCGCCCACGACCGTGCTCGCCGAGCGGATGGTCGTGGTCGGTCCGACCTCGTTCGGGTTGCCGATCGCCGGGTTCGGGATCGGCTCGATGTCCGACACCTCCTCGAAGATCGTGAGATGGACGTAGTCGTCCGCCGTGATGCGGGGCGTGAGCCGCAGCGTGATGCCGACGTCGCGCCGCTCGATGGTGGTGAACAGGTTGGACAGGTTGGACGAGCTGGTGGCGCGGCTGGCGATGAAGGGCACGTTGCGGCCGACGACGATCTCCGCCTCCTCGTTGTCGGTGGTGACCATGTTGGGAGCCGACAGCACGTCGACATCGCTCTGCGTCTCGAGCGCGGTCAGCAGCAGGGTGTAAGCGGGCACCTGCTGGCCGTTCGGCAGCGTGACGGTTTTGTTGCTGGCGGCGGCGAGGATGAGGCCGGGCAACGACGTGGGGTTGCTCACCGCCGTGCTGAGCGCCGAGAGATTCACCTGCCCGAATCCGACGGTCGAGCCGCCGAGCGAGCCAACGCCCTGCAGCTCGATGCCCAGCGAGCGCAGCTTGTCGGTACTCGCCTCCAGGATGATGGCCTCGACGAAGACCTGCCGGCGGCGGACGTCGAGGTCGGCGATCACGCCGTGCAGCGTGTTCCAGTCGGCCGGCGTTGCGCTCACCACCAGGGTGTTGGTCGCGGGATCCGCCGTGATTCGCACGGGCGCCTCGAGCGGGATGGCGGCGCCCGTCCCGGTGCTGACCGGCGGCGGGGGCTGCGGAGGCGGAGGAGCGACCGCGGCCGGCGGCTCGCCCATGCTGCCGTCGTAGCCGATCGGCAGCTGGCTGGCCTCCTCGCGCATGCTGCTGCGCATGATCAAGCTGCCGCGTTCCTTCGGCGGCGTCGGCGGCGGTGGCGGCAGCCCGAGGAGCTGCGAGATGACGCGCACGAGGCTCTCGGCTTGCGCGTAGCGCAGACGATAGACGTGGAGCTGGGAGGCGCCGGGCATGGAGACGTCGAGGCGCGCCACGAGGCTGCGTGCGCGTGCCACGTCGGCGGGAGAGCCGTCGAGCAGCAGGCTGTTGGTGCGCGTCTCGGGCACCACGCGCAGCGCGTTGCCCTTCGGCGTCTCGGAGGAGAGCGCCTGACGGAGCCGTCCCGCCAGCTCGTCGGCTGGCGCGAAGTGGAGCGGCACGGACTGGGTGGTGCGATCGCTGCCGGTCGGCACGTCGAGATCGCTGATCACCGCCGCGATGCGGTCGACGTTGGACGCGGAGTCGACCACGACGAGGCGGTTCGTGGGGGCGTACGGAGCGAGCACGCCGTCCTTGGAGACGATCGACTGTACCGCCGGCACGACGGCGGTCACGTCGGCGTAGCGGAGTGGAATGATGCGCGTCACCAGCTCGTCGCCGGCCCGGACGCCGGTCGGGATGGCGGATTCGCGGCCTTCGCGGACGGGGACGATCTTCACGAAGTTCCCGCTCGGGACCGTCGTGAAGCCCTTCACCTGGAGCACCGACTGGAACACGAGGTACGCTTCCTCGGGCGTGATGCGGGTCGGCGAGATGATCGTGACGTTGCCGCGCACGCGATCGTCGAGGATGAAGTTGCGACCGGTCACCTCGCTCACGAAGCGTGCCAGCACCGGCAGGTCGACGTCCTGGAAGTTGAGGGCGACGGTGGCGTCGGAGGGGGCCGCCGGGCCCCGCGTGGCGAGCGTGCAGACGGCGAGGAGTGCGAGGAGGATCCTCATCGGAGATCGTACACCAGGGTGTGCGCGGAGCCGCCGCGCACGATGTCGACGGCGACCCGGGGCTCGTTCCGGAGCCGTCCCAGGAACGTGAGCAGGGACGTCGGGTCGTCGAGCGCCGTGCCGTTGACGCGCTGGACGACGTCGCCGTCCTGCAGGCCCAGGCGGCGGAAGATGCTGTCCTCCTTGATCTGGAAGAGCCGGAAGCCGGCGGGCCGGCCGTCGGCGACCTCCGCGACGGCTCGCAGCTGGGTCATCAGCCCGCTCATGTTGTCGACGGCGCCCGCCAGCTCGCGCCGATCGACGATGAACGCGTCGGCGCCGGTCCGGCGGATGTTGGGCGAAGCCGCCGGGAGGTCGGACGGGCCGTGCGCGTCGTCCGGCGCTCCGGCGCGATGCTCTCCCGGTGGCGCGAGCTCGAGGGTCGCCTCCTGACCGGCCTGCTCGAGGGTGACCCGGTCCCAGGCGATCGACACGACGCGTGCGCCGCGGATCGTGTCGCCCACGCGGTAGAGCTCCTGGCGGTGCGTCTCGAGGTCCTCGATCACGGCATGCCCGCTCGTTCCGTGCAGCCCGACGCCCCAGAGCCGCAGTCCCTCCGCGACCCGACGGTCGGTGGCCGCGGCGGGATTGAACACGTCGCGCGCCGCGATGACGCCGTACGAGTCGAGGGGATCGAGGGCGTGACGGACGTCGCCGGAACCGTGCGGCTCGAACGTCGCGGTGGACACGTCGCCACTCGTGGCAGCCCGCAATCCGGCGCTGACGCCGTACGCGGCCAGGGTCACGACGACGAGCACGAGGCCGAGCTCGAGCGCGAGCCGAAGGCGGCGCGAGGCGGGCATGGGAGAGCCCTGGCCTCATACTGCAGGTGCGCCCCGAAAGCCATCGGGGGCGGCTGAAATTTCGTCCGTCTACTCGAGGATGATCTCGACGCGACGGTTCTGGGCGCGGCCCTCGGCCGTGGCGTTGCTGGCC
>DATFVT010000130.1:0-4734 GCA_035260105.1 Acidimicrobiia bacterium | reverse complement strand
CTACGGCGACGTGGCGTTCCCGCTCCAGGTCACGATCATGCTGAGCGCGCCGGGCGAGGACTTCACCGGCGGCGAGAACGTCCTCGTGGAGCAGCGACCGCGCGCCCAGTCCCGACCGGTCGTGGCAAGCCCGCGCCGGGGTGAGGCGTTCGTCTTCCCCACCCGCGAGCGACCGGTGCCCGGAAAGCTGCGACCCAAACGCGTCGTCATGCGCCACGGCGTGAGCACGGTCCACACCGGCGAGCGCACGACGCTCGGCGTCATCTTCCACAACGCCCGCTGAGCGGGCGTTCAGCCGGCCGGGATCGGGCTCAGGGCGGCGAAGCCGTTGGCGTACGCCACGACGTCGTCGGTCGGGTGCTTCACCTTGGACGCGCAGTTCGGCTTGCGGGCGACGTCGCCTGTCGTCGCGGCGGGGACCTCGACCAGGCCGCGCACGTTACCGACCAGGCACGTGGGCACGTTGATGCTGGCGACGTCCTTCGGCGGCCGCGCGCCCGTCTTCAGCAGCGCGGCCTTGTGCTGCTTCACCCATCGCACCGCTTCGCGCACACCGGCGGGAAAGTTGTAGTCGGACGAAGACGTCCCGGATCCCTGGCTCACCGCAACCGCGGGTATCCCCCGGCGCACGGCCTCCTTCGCGGCGCCGACGGTGCCGGAGACGTCAACAGTCGGTCCGAGGTTCTGACCGGCGTTGACGCCGGTCGCGACGAGGTGGGGCTTGTCGGGGACGGCGCCGTCGAGCGCCAGGTCGACCGTGTCGGCGGGATAGCCCTGGACGGCGATGGCGGGGTAGCCGCTGGCGGTCGTCGTCCGGGTCGTCGGAGGCGGCGCCGGCGACGTCGCGTCGCCGGTGCCGGTCATGTTGTCGGCCGGCGCTACCACCGTGACTTCGACGCGCTTGATCTTGCGCAAGCCACGGACGAGGGCGTCGATCCCGGGCGCGCCGACCCCGTCGTCGTTGGTGACGAGGATGCGCAGCGTCGCCGGCTGTTCTTCCGCCGCGCCGGGCGCGGCACCGACGCCCAGCGATCCCGCGCACAACAGCGCGGCCGCGGTGACACTCGTGATCGGGCCCGCCCGTATGTTCATGAGGTGGCGTAGTACCTGTCACGCAGCGCCGCGTACGCGCTCCGCATGGCCCGGGTGTCGATACTCAGGTCCGGCTCGACCGCGGACCCCTTGCCGAGGTCCCACCCAGCCGCGACTTCACTCGGCGCGGCCTGGTGGAGGACGGCCGCCGCTTGCACGCACGCGCCGGTCGCGACCGTCTCGCCGCGGGGGATGACGATCGAGCAGCGCGTGAGGTCGGCGAGCACACGTTGCACCGAGCGCAGGCGGGCACCGCCGCCGAGGAGCAGCGTGCCGTCGGCCGGGCGCACGGTCACGCCGCCGACGCGCAGCGCCTCGAGCGCGTCGAGCAGCCCGCAGACGACGCCCTCGACGGCTGCGCGCGCGACCTGCTCGGGTGTCACGTCGGGTCGGAGCCCCGCCATCGTGCCGGACGCGTCGGGCAGGTTGGGGGTCCGCTCGCCGTCGAGGTACGGGAGGAGGGTGAGGCCGCCGGCGCCGGGCTCTCCCGCCAGCGCGAGCTCGTCGAACGTCGCCAGGTCCACGTTCAGCAACCGGGCGAACGCGTCGATGACGCGCATGCCGTTGAGCGTGCACACCAGCGGCAGGTAACGGCCCGTGGCGTCGGCGAACCCGGCGACATAGCCCTTGTGGTCGGCGACCGGCGCGTTGCTGACCGTGTACACGGTGCCCGACGTGCCGATGGAGATCGCGACCTGCCCCGGCTGGAGCGCGACGCCGAGGGCAGCGGCCATGTTGTCTCCCGTGCCGGGCGCGATCACGACTCCGTCGCGTTCGCGCACCGTCTCGGTCGGCCCGAGGACCTCGGGCAGACACGGATCCCAGTCCTTGGTCGCGTCCACGACCTCGAGCAGGTCGGGGCGCCACCGTCCCTCGGCGGGCGACCAGTAGCCGGTCCCGGATGCGTCGCCCCGGTCGGTCGTGAACCGGCCGCTCATCCGGAACGTGAGCCAGTCGTGCGGCAGGAGCACGCGGGCGAGTCGGTCGAACTTCTCCGGCTCGGTGCGGTGCAGCCACGAGAGCTTGCTGATCGTGAACGACGCCACCGGCACCGACCCGCACGCCTTCACCCACGGCTCGGGCCCGCCGAGCTGATCGACGAGCCACTGCGCGTCGGGCGCCGACTCGGTGTCGTTCCAGAGCTTGGCCGGTCGGATCACCCGGCTGTCGCGGTCGAGGGCGACGAGGCCGTGCTGCTGGGCGGCGATCGCCATGGCGACGAAGGCCGGCGCGCCGGCGTCGTGGCGCGCGTCGAGGAGTGCTTCCCGCCACGACTCGGGATCCTGCTCGCTGCGCGGCGGCGACGTCACCGGGTGAGAGGCGCGACCGGATCCGACGAGGTCGCCGGTGTCGGCGTCGCGGAGCTCGACTTTCGTCGATTGCGTGGACGAGTCGACGCCGAGGACGAGTGCCACTCAGCCTCCTGCTCAAGCCGGGCGTGCGAGCGGACTAGTGAAGCACGTTTAGGGACTGGGGCGAGGACCGGACGCCCTCGGCGAACGCTCAGCGCGCACCCAGCAACAGCTCCGTGACGAGCTGGTCGAGCCGCTCGTGCCCGTAGCCGCGGGCCGCGAGGGCGGCGACATCGACCTCCTCGCTGCGGAGCGTGGCGATCGCCTCGGGCGAGTAGCCGTCGGGGAGGATGCGCTCGGCGAGCCCGTCGACCTGCGCCTCGAGCAACGCGTCGGCGATCTCGGGGTCGGTGCGGAACCGCGCCGCCTTCTCCTCGAGGATCAGGTACGTGCGCATGCAGCCCCGGGCGAACTCCCAGACGCCGTCGACGCTCTCGGTGCGGTAGGCGTGCGCGTCGAAATGCCGCATTCCGTCCCACTCGGCGTCTTCGAGCAGCTTCACGAGGTAGAACGCGTCGCGAACGCCCTCGGATCCGAACCGGAAGTCCTGGTCGTACTTCCCGGGGACCTGCCCGTTCAGGTCGATGTGGAACAGCTTGTCGGCCCACAGCGCCTGCGCGACGCCGTGGTGGAACGACAGCCCCGACATCGTCTCGTGGGCGAGCTCGGGGTTGAGCCCGACCATCTCGGGATGCGCGAGCTCGTGGATGAACGCGAGGGCGTGGCCGACGGTCGGCAGGAAGAGGTTGCCGCGGGGCTCGTTGGGCTTGGGCTCGATGGCGATGTCGAGCTCGTAACCGCGCTCGACGATGTACTCGCAGCACAGGTTGACGGCCTCGGCGTAGCAGTCGAGCGCAGTCGGGACGTCCTTGGCCGCGTCGGACTCGACGCCCTCGCGCCCACCCCACATGACGTACACGTCGGCGCCGAGCTCGACGCCGAGGTCGATGGCGTCCAGCGTCTTGCGCAGCGCGTGCCGGCGCACCTGCGGGTCGTTGGCGGTGAACGCGCCGTCCTTGAACACCGGGTGCGAGAAGAGGTTCGTCGTCGCCATCGGGACCTTCATTCCGGTGTCGTCGAGCGCGCGCCGGAACCGCTTGAGGATCTGCTCCCGGTCGGCGGCGGTCGAGCCCGGCGGCACGAGGTCGTCGTCGTGGAAGTTCACGCCGTAGGCGCCTAGGTCGGCGAGGTGGTGGACGGCGTCGACGGGGTCGATCGGCGGTCGCGTCGCGTGCCCGAACGGGTCGCGGCCACGGTTGCCGACCGTCCACAACCCGAACGTGAACCGGTCCTCCGGCGTCGGCGTGTACTCGTCGGCCATGGGCGTCCCCGAGACTAGGGTGCGCGCCCATGACGACGACACCACCGCCTCCCCCGCAGCAGCCGCCCCCTCCCCAGCAGCCGCCCCCGCCGCAGCAGCCGGCGGCGCCGATGCCGATCGGCACCCCGGTCGACCGGTTCCGGGCCGCGTACAACGCCCGCGGCCAGACCGACTACTACTTCGAGGGCCTCGGGATGGTGATCTTCCTCACGATCATCACGTGCGGGATCTTCGGCTTCTACGTCTTCTACCAACTCATGCGGCGCATGCGCGACCACAACCGCCGCCGCCTGGACCTCCTCGAGTCGGCGACCGAGATCGCCTGGCAGCGCGCGACCCAGCAGGGCGTGGCCGAGGAGCTGCGCCCGAACTTCGAGCGCATCGCCACGAACCTGGCCGTCCTGCGCGGGCTGACGACCGAGTTCCGCGACCCCGGCATCTGGGTGCTGATATCGATCCTCACGACGATCGCCTACTACGTCGGGTTCGTGTTCCTCGACGGCGACCTGATCAAGCACGACCAGGCCGAGGGCGCGGTCGAGGCGGAGCTCAGTGCGGTGTTCGCCCGGCTCGGACAGAACGTGCCTGCGCCCAACCCGGCGCGGCAGAAGGGCAAGCAGAACTACGCGGGCCGCATCGTCGCCAGCATCTTCTCGTTGGGCGTGTACTTCTTCGTGTGGCTCTACAACATGATGGACGACGTCAACAAGCACTTCCTCTGGAACTGGCCGTGGGAGGACTCGCTGTCGGGCGCGGTGCAGGCGATCGCACCGCAAGCCGCGTAGACGGCGCCGGCTGAGCGGTCGCGGGACGGAATAGCGGGCGGGCTCGCGGCCTTGCACTCCGTATGACGCAGCGCTCCGTGGCCAAGGTCGTGCCGGCGACCCGCACCGTCGAAGGCGGCGGGTTCGTGGTGCGGCGGACGTTCCCGTCCGCCCGCCTCGACATGGTCGACCCGTTCCTGCTCCT
>DATFVT010000129.1:0-4051 GCA_035260105.1 Acidimicrobiia bacterium | reverse complement strand
CCGATCGCCTCGTTTCGCGGGCCCGCTACCTTCGGAGCGCGTTCACGACGTGCGGGGGCGCTCGCATTGCTCGGCGGCCATGCCAGAACCGAATCCTCTGGGGGAGCGATGACCGACGAATCCACGATCGTCCCGAGGAGCCTCGCCGTGTACTTCGTCTACCAAGATGTGGCGTAGGTGTCGGATTGGCTCACGCGTGCGTTGGGGGTTCGTCGAGCAAGGCAGATTCGTCGACGGAGGCGGCGTCGTGACGAACGCGGACGTGTAACGCGAGCGAGTCTGTTTACGCTCTACGTACCGGTAGCTGGCGTTCAGCGCGAAGCGTCGAAGCAGGGCAGCCGACGGCTGAACGGAGCGGGCCATGGCGATAACCGGAACCGTGAAGTGGTTCAACGCGGAACAGGGTTACGGCTTCATCTCCCGTACAGACGGGCACAAGGACGTCTTCTTCCACTCCGCGGCCATCCAGACGGACGGCTCCCCCAACCTCGACCCGGGGCAGCTCGTCGAGTTCGACGTCTTTCCGACCATGGGCGGCGTAGAAGCTCGCAACGTTCACGCCGTCTGATCTCGGTGATTAGTTGCCGGAGGGCGGCGGCACCGGCGCATCCTTCAGCACGGCCCAGCCGTGTCGCGACAGCGCGAGCGACACGCGGCCGTCGCGGAAGTCGGCGATGAACTCGTCGTAGCGGCCGTCGCGCTCGTACTGCGCGATGAGCGTCGCCAGGGCGAGGCCAAGCTGCTCGACCATGCGCGCCGAGACCTCGGACGGCTCCGACCAGTTGATCCCGGTTAGGGTTAGCCCGGCAGTCAGGGTCGATCGCCGAGGGTCCACCACCGATACGTGATGAACGCCCAAACGACGGCGACGGCCAGCAACAGCATGCCGAGGGTCGTTCTTCCCGTAGCGAAGTACGCGCCCGCGATGAGGACCCAGAGAACCGCGAGCGCTGCCCTGAGCGGCACACGTACGCGCAGCCACGTCGGACGGGGCAACATCCCGGCCTCCTTCCTCGCTGCCAGCAGGGTACGCCGGAGTGGGCGACGACGGCATCCCGCACGATGACCAGAAACCTCCGCCCCGGAAATCGCTTCGCAACTACCACTCGATGGAGGTGAGGCGGCCCCTGTGTTTCGCGGGATCGGGCGTTCGCGATCGCGGTGGTGCCCCCGGTGCGCGGGCGATTGCCCTTGTCGAGCGCGCCGTGGCAGGAGGCTGCCAGGTGTGACGGAATTGCCCGCCCTGGAGTCGAAGCAGGCGGAGGGACGTTGGGCGACGATCTGGCCCATCTGATCCTGAACGTCGTCACCCAGACATCGTGGAGGTGCAGTGATGCAAGCGCCACCGCCGACGACGCTCGATCCAGAGACGCAGCGGCAGCTTCAACACGCGTTCGATCACGTATCCGATCCCGTCTACGACCTGGCGCGAATCCTGGTCGTCCTGGTCGGCGCCGTGCTGATCTTGTTCGTGGTGGCGGTGATCTTCTACGTAGGCGCGCAATGGAAGCTCGTGCGGGAGAAGGCGGCTGGCGAATGACGGGCCGTACAAACTGCTCTGGACGGCGGTTTTCGTCGTCCTCGTCGGCGTCGGCGCGGTGATCCTCGTTCTCGTCCTGTTTGTGCTCATCAGCCCGCAGTGGCGACAAGTCCGCGAGACGTGACGAAGTCGCCGTCCTGCTCCCACTGGTCGAGGATCACGCCGAGAAGGTCGGCGCTGCCGCCACACGCGGCGAACCACGACGCGTAGTACGTGCGGCCGTAGGCTCGCCGTCGCGTGGACGCGCCCGAAGGCCCGTGGTTCAACCCCATCGCGAAGCACCTCGGGCGGGCCTACTGGGCGCCTGGTACAGACCGGGTAATGGCGTTCACGAAGGGAACCGAGCAGGAAGTCGGCTTTCTCGTCGACGCCCTCGCGCTCCGGCCGGGGATGCGCGTGCTCGACGTCGGGTGCGGTCCCGGGAGACACGCGCTCGCGCTCGCCCGCCGCGGGATCGAGGTCGTCGGCGTCGACCTGTCGGAGGATTTCGTCGCGCTGGCCCGGGAGTCGGCCAGGACCGAGGCGCTGCCTGCCCGCTTCGAGGTCAGGGACGTGCGCGAGCTCGCCGTCGAGACGGGCTTCGATGCTGTCCTCTGCCTGTGCCAAGGGGGATTCGGGCTTCTCGGCGGTCGCGACGAGCCCGGCGTCTTCCGGCGCATCGGAGCCGCCGTCGGGCCCGCGGGCGGGCTCGCAATCACCGTGTTCTCGGCCGCGTTCGCGCTCCGTTTCCTCGAGGACGGCGAGACCTTCGACCCGGCCACCGGCGTGCTGCACGAGCGGTCGACGGTCCGGAACGAGGACGGCGACGAGCGGGTCTTCGACCTCTGGACCACCTGCTTCACGCCGCGCGAGCTCGCGCTCATGGCCGCCGGCGCCGGCCTGGACGTCTCCGGCGTGCACGGCGTCGCACCGGGCCGGTACCGGGCCGCGCCGCCCACGCTCGACGACCCCGAGTTGCTGCTGCTGGCTCGGCGGCGCGGCTGATCGTGCGTTACCCTGGTGAACGGTCCTGCGGGGCCGATTTCCCGCGCTCGCGTCGTCATGTGTGCCCGAGGCTCTGTGCCAGAGGCAAGGTGCGCCGGTCGGCAGGGGGAGCGATCACTGTTTCCAAGGAGCAACGTTGTCCGAGCAGGAGGCAACGGGAGCGACCGACAACGCTCCCGTGCCCGAGACGAGTCAGAGTGAGACGGCTGCGCCCGCCTCGCAGCCATCCGGCGCCGACGGCGCCGTAGCCACGGCCGCCCCGCCCGACGGAGGGCCCGTCGTCCTCGACGACCTCGGGGCGCAGTCCTTCTCCGATGCGGTCGACGCGACGATCGTCGAGTTCGACGACGGCGACATCGTGTCCGGGAAGGTCGTCAAGATCGACAGCGACGAGGTCCTGCTCGACATCGGCTACAAGTCCGAGGGCGTCATCCCGTCGCGCGAGCTGTCCATCCGCAACGACATCGACCCCAACGAGGTCGTGCACCTCGGTGAGGAGCTCGAGGCGCTGGTCCTCCAGAAGGAGGACAAGGACGGCCGACTGATCCTGTCCAAGAAGCGGGCGCAGTACGAGCGGGCCTGGGGGACGATCGAGGCCGTCAAGGAGCAGGACGGCATCGTCTCCGGTCCGGTCATCGAGGTCGTCAAGGGCGGTCTCATCCTCGACATCGGCCTGCGCGGGTTCCTGCCGGCGTCGCTCGTCGACCTGCGCCGCGTGCGGGACCTCCATCCGTTCGTGGGCCGGACGCTCGACGCCAAGATCATCGAGCTCGACAAGAACCGCAACAACGTCGTGCTCTCCCGGCGTGCGTACCTCGAGGAGACGCAGCGCGAGCAGCGGGACGAGTTCCTCGCCAACCTCAAGCCCGGCGAGATCCGCAAGGGTGTCGTGTCGTCCGTCGTGAACTTCGGCGCTTTCGTCGATCTCGGCGGCATGGACGGCCTCGTGCACGTCTCCGAGCTGAGCTGGAAGCACGTCGACCACCCGAGCTCGGTCGTGCAGGTCGGCGACGAGGTCGAGGTCCAGGTGCTCGACGTCGATCTCGATCGTGAGCGCATCTCCCTGTCCCTCAAGGCGACGCAGCAGGACCCGTGGCAGGAGTTCGCCAACAGCCACCAGGTCGGCGAGCTCGTGTACGGGAAAGTGACCAAGCTCGTGCCGTTCGGCGCCTTCGTCCAGGTCGGCGACGGCATCGAGGGCCTGGTGCACATCTCGGAGATGGCGGCGCACCACGTCGAAGCGCCCGAGCAGGTCGTCACCCCCGGCGAGGAGCTGTGGGTGAAGATCATCGACATCGACCTCGACCGACGGCGCATCTCGCTGTCGATCAAGCAGGCCGCCGAGGGCGGCGAGGTCGCGGCCGAGTTCCGCGAGCACTTCGGCGAGGACCAGTTCGACGAGCAGGGTCAGTACATTGGTCCGTCCGCCGAGGAGACGGCCGCCGCCCAGACTGCTGCCGAACACAGCGAGGGCGAGGCGAGCGAGGGCGAGGCGCCCGAAGTAGCCGACACTCCGCCGGCCGAAAC
>DATFVT010000128.1:0-4887 GCA_035260105.1 Acidimicrobiia bacterium | reverse complement strand
CGGTCCGTCCACTGCTCGAGCTCGGGAGCCGGCCCGCGCCAGCGCCAGTCGTCCACCTTCCCGACGGGCGCGTCGACGCGCAAGGTCGCCAGGTCGCGGAAGAGCATGGCCTCCTTGTGACCGTCGCCGAGCGCCGTGGCGAGCTTCGCCGCGCCGCGCACAGGAACGTCCCATCCGCCGGCGTCGGCGGGGATCTCCTCGAGATGCGCGTACCGCGCCAGCACCGACGCGGCCGACTTGGCGCCCCACCCCGGCAGCCCCGGGAAGCCGTCGGCGTTGTCGCCCACCAGGGCGAGCCAATCCGGGATCGACTCGGGCGCCACGCCGAACTTCTCCCGCACCGCCGCTTCGTCGAACAGGCGCCGCTGCCGCCGGTCGAGCTGCACGACGCGCGGGTCGGTGACGCACTGGGCGAGGTCCTTGTCGGGTGTGCAGATCACCACTTGCTCGACACGCGGGTCGGCGGCACCGATCCGGGCGGCGGCGGCGAGCGCGTCGTCGGCTTCGAGGTCGACCATCGCCCAGACGGTCACACCCAGCGCGCGCAACGCGTCCTCGAGCAGGGGGAACTGGGCGAGAAGCAGCGGGTCGATGCCCGCGCTGGTCTTGTAGCCGGGCCAGAGGTCATTGCGGAACGATTCGATGACGTGATCCGTGGCGACGCCGACGTGTGTCGCATCGTCCTCGAGCAAAGCCAGCGTCGAGCCGAGCACCCCGCGCACGGCGTCGACCTCGACCCCGTCGTCGTCGAGATGGCCGGGCAGCGCGAAGTAGTACCGGAACAGCTCGTAGGTGCCGTCGACGAGATGGACCCGCACGCGGCTGACGCTAGTGCGTTGCTAGGGTGCACCGGCCGGAGCTTGCGACGCCGCCAGGAGAGCGAATGGGCAGTCAGGGCGAGAAGCGCACCCGGAAGGGAAGCAAGCGCACGCACCTCGCGAAGGTCGGTACCCACAACGCGGCGCGGGCCGAGCAGCACCGGGAGCGGGAGGCGATTGCCGACACGATGGGCTTCGGCCGGACGCCGCCGTGGGTCCGGTGGACGGCGTTGTTCGTCGCCGCGGCCGTCGTCATCGGCGGCGTGGTGACGCTGATCGCCCTGGCGTGAACCTCTGACTCCCGTCAGTCGGCGTAGGTCCAGTCAGGCCGCTTGCGGCCTTGACGCTCGTCGTAGACGGCGACGCCGTCCCGGATGTCAAGGAGCTTCGGGACAAGGAGCTCGCGGGCCGGCGGGGCGCCTTCGAGGTGGGCGGCGAACTCCTCGGGGAACTCGCGCAGGAGGCTGCCGATGAGGGCCTGCTCCTGCGCGCCGAGGAAGCACCGGTTGGCGTCGGTCACGATGTCGAGGCGGGCGCCGATGACCTCGACGTCGTGGTCCGTCCCTTCGCCGGTCGCGATGCGGTCGAGGTACGCCGTGACCTCTCCCGTGCCGAACTTGCACGCCGGGCACTGGCCGCATGACTCGACGTAGAGGAATCGCGACACCGCGTGCGCGACGGCGACCATGTCGGCGGTGTCGTCGTAGACGATGAACCCGAGCGATCCGAGGCCGCTGTCGATCTTCGCCAGGTCCTCGTAACTGGTGGGCACGCCGAGGTGCCGCGCCGTGATCACGCCGCTCGCCACGCCCGACAGCACGGCCTTGATCGACCGCCCGGGCATCGGACCGCCGCCGATGCGCTCGATGACCTCCCCCAGCGGCGCGCCGAGCTCGATCTCGGCCACGCCGGCGTGCTGCACGTCGCCGACCACGGTGGCGATCGCGACCCCCGGCGACTCGGCGGTCCCCATGCTCCGGTACCAGTCGGCGCCGTGACCCAGGATCGGCACGACGTTGGCGAGCGTCTCCACGTTGTTCACGAGGGTCGGGTTCGAGCTCGGCACCGCAAGTCCGTCGGACGACAGGTCGATGCCGGCCGACCATCCCATCTGCGGCATGGCCGTGAACAGGCCGTAGATGTACGGCGGGAACAGTCTCGGAAGCGGGTCCTCCCCTTCGATCACCTCGAGCAGCGCCTTCTCCTCACCGAAGAGGTACTCCTCGGGCCCGGTGACGAGCGAGATCGGCACGTCACCCACCAGTCCCGCCCCGCTCATCTCCTGCAGCGCGCGTGTCAACGCCGCGATCTCGGGCCCGAACGATGCCTTCACCGCCAGGTACACGCCGACCGCGTCGACGGTTGCCGCCGCGATCGCCAGGCCTTCCACCACCTGGTACGGGTTCCGGCGCATGAGCATGCGGTCCTTGAACGTGCCCGGCTCGCCCTCGGCGCCGTTCCCGACCGTGTACCGGTCGCCGACCTCCGGTCCCCCGGCGAGGATCGACGCCCACTTGCGCCCGGTCGGGAACCCCGCGCCACCGCGGCCGCGCAATCCCGCCCGCTCGATCGTGTCGACGATGCCGTCCGGCCCGAGCTCCCGGGCGCGGACGAGACCCTGGCCGCCCTCGAAGTCGTCGATGTACTCGTCGAGCGAGCTCAGCGGATGGTCCGGCAGCAAGACGGGCACGGCGGCTCCCGAGCGGGGGGACATGCGTGCGCGGGTGCCCGTGGGCCCCCACTCCACGCATCATTGTCGTCCATGGGCGCGTCGACGTTCCGAGCCGGGCTCCGCGCCGGCGCCGTCGCCGGGGTGCTCAGCGGCTTCCCTTCTACGGCGCATGCCGTGGCGACGGGCCGCTCCCCGCTCGACTCGGTCCGGGCCGCCGGGACGCTCCTCCTGCCCCCCGATGCCACGCCCGGCGCCCGGGCGGCCGGCGGCGTACTCGCCCACGGCGCGATCTCCCTCGGGTGGGGCGTCGTGCTGGCCGCGCTGCTCCCCCGCCGACATGCGGTCCTCTGGGGCGCGGTCGCCGGGCTCGCCGTCGCCGGCCTGGACCTCGGCGTCCTCGGTCGCCGTTGGCCTCGCATCCGCGCCCTGCCGGTCGTGCCGCAGGTCGCCGATCACGTCGCGTACGGCGCGCTGGTGGGCTTCGTGCTCAGCCGGACGGGGACGCGTCGGTGAGCGCGACGCGCTGGAACTCGCGCACGCCGCTGCTGATCACGCGGTCGTGCGCCCAACTGAGGACTGGACGCGTGAACCGTGCGAGGCGCGCGAGCCAGGGTTCGCACAGCGCGAGCGACCACACCAGCCGCGCCGTGCACCCCGACGGCGTCGGTGAGACCTCGAGGCGGGCGGGCCCGTCGAGGTCACCGGAGACCCGGGTCGCCACCATCTCGGGCCGGACTGCCTGCTCGACATCGATGGTGACTCGCAGGGCGTACGGCAGCGGCGCCCGGATGACGCACTCCGTGTGCGAGCCCGCGTGGAGCCCGTCGCTCTCGAACTCGCGCAGCCAGTTCCACCAGACCGGAAAGCATTCGGTCTTCGACACCGTCTGCCAGAACGTCTCGGGCGGGACGGCGAAGTCGAACCGGCGGTCGTAGTCGAACGCGGCGGGCATGGCGCCGGCGCCGACCTCAGCCGCGCTTCAGGCGGCCGCGCAGGGCTGCGAACGCGAGGGTCATGCTCACCGTGCCCACGATCGCGATCGCCAGGAATCCGCCTGCGAGGTCGTACGCGTCCCACCCTCCGTACAGCAGGGACCGCATCCCGGCAAGGAGGTACGTGACGGGGTTCCACCGGGCGATGGTCTGGAGCCAGCCGCTGAGGAAGTCGAGCGGCAGAAACGACGTCGTGAGGAACGCGAAGGGGAAGAAGAGGATGAAGCTCGTGTTGACGGCGGCCGGATTGCCTGTCTTCAGCGCGATCGCGTACGGGAAGCCCGTGAACGCGAGGCCCCAGAGGCCCGCCATCAGGATGAACAGGAACACGCCCGGGACGCCCGTCTCGAACCGAACTCCGACGATGAAGCCCATGATGACGACGGGGATGGACAGCGTCGTGATGAGGAAGAGGTCCGCCATCATCAGGCCGAGCAACAACGAGAGCCGGCGGATCGGCGTCATCAGCAACCGATCGAAGTAGCCGTTCTGGATGTCGGTCACGAGCGCGCTTGCCCGCGAGAGCCCGGTCACGGCGAAGATGATCGCCACCGGCAGCTGGAACGCCTTGAAGTCCAGGCCGGTCCCGGCTTCCGCGAGCGGCTCGAGCGCGCCGATGTTGATCGCGTAGAAGAACACGGGGACGACGAGCGCGGGCACCACGAACTCGATCTCCCGGGGGACGGCGCGGATCGACCGGGTTGCAATGCCGACGCAGTCGGCCAGGAACCCGGCGGGTCGAGCCCGTATCGGCGTGTGCTCAAGCGTGGTCGCCGTCACTCGTCTCCTCCTCGTGCTCGATGTGGCCGTTCTCCGCTTGGATGTGCCCGCCCGTGAGCTCGAGGAACACGTCGTCGAGCGTCGGCTCGCGCAAGGTGAGATCGCGCACGTGCACGCCACAGCCGTCGAGCGCGATCGCGACGGGGCTGAGGACCGCGGACCCGTCGAGGGCCCGCACGGTCAGCTCGTCGCCGTGGACGTCCACCTGATCGACGCCGGGAACATCGCGCACCGCGTTGCACGCACGCTCGGCGCCTTCGTCGACGCGGGCGATGATCACGTCCGAGCCGAGGGACCTCTTCAGCTCGCCCGGGGTTCCCTCGGTGATCAGGTGACCCTGGTTGATGATGCCGACCCGGTGCGCGAGCTCGTCGGCCTCCTCGAGGTACTGCGTGGTGAGGAAGATCGTGATCCCCTCGGCGTTGAGCCGGCGCACCTCGTCCCAGACGCGGACGCGACTCGCCGGGTCGAGTCCCGTCGTCGGCTCGTCCAGGAACACGACCTCGGGGTTGTGCACGAGGGCGGCGGCGAGGTCGAGGCGGCGCCGCATCCCGCCCGAGTACGTGCCGATCCGGTGGCCGAGCGCGGGGCCGATGTCGACGAGCTGCGTGAGCTCCTGCAACCG
>DATFVT010000127.1:0-4100 GCA_035260105.1 Acidimicrobiia bacterium | reverse complement strand
CCGTTGAGACGCGAGAAGACCTCCGGGAAGGGCCCCTCGGCGACGGCGCGGCCGAGCCGCTGCGCCTGCGGCGGGGGGTCGGGCCCGTAGCCGTCGATCGCGCGGACGATCTGCGAGTCGCGCGCGGCGCGCGCCGGCCAGCCCTGCGCGCTCGCGAGCGCGGGTGTGAGCAGCCAGACCGCGACGAGCACGCCGAGGACGCCGACGACCGCACCACCCACCCGATCGCTGCGGTGCACACCCTCTGTCGACGGCAGCCGGCTGCGGAGGGCGAGCCCCGCCGCGTAGCCCAGGGCCTGGCCCGCTGTGGCGAGCACGAGGAAGAACAGGAGCGCGACGAAGAGCCTCGTCTGGGACGCCTGCGTGCTCAGCAGGCCCATGACGTCGTCGACGAAGGCGACGGCCAACACGACGCCGACGGCAAGACCGGCCCAGGACACGACGCGCGCCACGAAGCCGAGGCGGTAGCCGAAGAAACCCGCGGCGATCATCGCCGCGACGATGATGAGGTCGAGGACGTTCACTCGCCGGGGACGAGCAGCCGAGCGTGGGTGAGGAACCCCGTGTGGGCGACCATCCGATGGTCGGGCCGCACCGACTGGCCGTCCACGTGCCAGTGTCGCTGGAGGACCTCCAGCGTCTCCGCCATCCCGAACGCCGACGAGGCCAGCTCCTCGCGCAGGCGGGCGACCTGCCCGATCGTCGGGAGGTAGGCCAGGAGGATGCCGCCGGGGCGGAGCGCGGCCTCGGCGTGCTTGACGACGCGCCACGGCTCGGGGAGGTCGAGGAGCACACGATCGAGGTCGTGGGCGTCGAACCCGTCGTACGCGTCGCGCACCTCGATGTCGAGCGGCTGCCCGGGACCGAGGAAGCCTTCGATGTTCCTTCGGGCGCGGTCGGCGAAGTCCCCGCGGATCTCGTACCCGGTCACGTGGCCCGTCGGGCCGATCGCGCGCAGCAGGGTCATCGTCAATGCGCCCGAGCCGATCCCCGTCTCGAGCACGCGGGCGCCGGGGAACAGGTCGGCGAGCACCAGGATCGGGCCGAGGTCCTTCGGGTAGATCACCTGCGCGCCGCGCGGCATCTTCAGCACGTACTCGGCGAGGGTCGGCCGGACCGCGATCAGCTTCGTGCCGAGCGTGGTGCGAACGGTCAAGCCCTCCTCACGACCGATGAGGGCGTCGTGCGGGACGACGCCGGCATGCGAGTGGAACGAGCCGCCGTCCGTCAGGGTGATGAGGTGACGCCGGCGCTTGGCGTCGACGAGGAGGACGCGGTCGCCGGCGGCGAACGGACGGGGCACGGCGTCTACTGCGCGTGGACAGCGCGGGAGCCGACCCGCTCCCGCAACCGGCAGAACGCGCACACGTCGCCCGTGGTCGGTGACCCGCACTCGTCGCAGGCGCGGAGTCCTTCGCGCTCGGTGCCGGCCTCCTCGGCGAAGCGGTCGTGCGCGTGGTCCACGAACCTGAAGACGAACGCCGCCTTGGTTCCGGGTGACCGGTCCTCGAGCGCGTTGAGCACCTCCTTGTACCCGAGGTGCCGGTTGCCCTCGGCCATGGGGCACTCCTCGACCTGGTAGTCGATGCCGGCGAGCACGCAGTACGCCGCCGTCTCGCGCTCGCCGAGGCGGTACAGCGGCTTGACCTTGCGCGCGAACCCCGGTGTGGCCGGGAGCACGGGATGCTGGCGCCCGAGGTAGCCGGTCTCCCAGCGCAGCACGTTGCCGAGGAGCACCGCCGCCTCGTCGTCGAGGTTGTGGCCGGTGGCGACGACGTCGTAGCCCGCCTCGACGGCGACGGCGTTGAACACGTGCCGTTTGGACAGGCCGCAGGCGCCGCACGGCGACCGGTGGGTCGCGGCGGCGGCGCCGGGGACGTCGTAGCCGTAGTCGGCGGCGAGGTCGACCTCGCGGAGCGCGAGCTCCCGCCGCCGGGCGAACCCGCGCGCCGCCTGCCCGGACGCGTCGGAGTACTCGCCGATCCCGAGACCGAGGTAGAGGCCGTCGGCGTCGTAGCCGAGATCGACGAGGATGTCCCAGAGGGCGAGCGAGTCCTTCCCGCCGGACACCGCCACTAGGACCCGCTCCCCCGCCGCGACCATGTGCTGGTCGTCGATCGCCCGACGGACCTGCTCGCGGCAGTGCGTCAAGAAGTGCTCGCGGCAGAACGCGGCGTTGTGCCGGCGGATGTCGAGCACCGCCGGCGCCCGGCACACCCGGCACTTCACTCGGCGCCCCCGGACGTCACGGGACGGATCTCGACGATGTCGGTGTCGGACAGTCTCACGTCGCGGGTGACGAGCGTGTCGCCCTGGATGACGAGCACCGACTCCGGATTCACCTCGAGCCGGTCGAGCAGCGCCGCCACGGTCAACGGACCGGGCATCTCCAGTTCACGTCGCGGGTTCCGCAGCACCACCTTCACGGCCCAACAGGGTACCGGTGGGCTTCGACGCGAAAGCTACGGGTTCGGAGGCAGTGTGCGGATCTCCAGCCGCTCTCCGGGCCGGAGCTCGGCTCGGTACACGGTCCGGGGCGACTCCGTCAGCACGCGACGGGCGATGGCGAGGAGCCCGGCCGTGATGCCCGTGACGAGCCAGCGGCGCGATCCGGTGCGGATGCCACGCCGCAACCCGGTGCGCGCGAGACGTACGAGGATGTCCATCATGCGCGCACCACCTCCACGATCGTCCGGCGCTTCCGGCCGCGCAGCCGGCCGAGAAGGTACGCGCCGAGGACGAGCGCGACGCCGGCGACGATCACCGCGGTGAGGCCGATGTTGCGCTGGGTGTCGGTCGCCGTCGTCGAGCCCCGCAGCTGGCTGAACTTGGCCTCGAGATCGGCGCGCGTGATCTTGCGGTCGCCGACCGGGCTCGTGTCCGTGAATCCGTCGGTCATCGTGCAGCCTTTCGCCGGCGCTGCGCGCCCCGAGCCGTCCATGTGATCGCCCCGCCGGCGAGGAGCGCCGCGAACATGATCATGTACGGGATCCACGAGAGGTTCCCGGTAAAGGTGCTCCCGGTCTCCTCCTGGAGCGCGCGGAGGCCGGCCATGGCCAGCAGCAGCACGCCCACGCCGAGGAGCAGGGAGCCGAGAATCCCGAACGCGATCCATCGACCCAGTTGCTGCAACGGGACGATGGTCTCCTGCCTGAAGTAGGCGACGATCAGCTGCCACAGCTCCGTGACGAGCTGCGGCAGCGGCGGGTTGCGGTCGTCCGCGGGACGGGTGGCCGGGTCGCTCACGCCTTCCTCCTTATCACGGACGCGCCGCAGGGACCGGTGGGTTCGGCATCGGCACGAGCTGGTCCGCCGGGGGCGAGTCGGGGAACGTGCCGACGATCTGGGCGACACGAGCCCGCAGGCCGATGCCGGCGCCTTCCTCGAAGTTGCCGTTCGCAAGGAAGGCGAAGGACACCGCTCTCCCCTGGTCGATGAGCGCGGCCAGCCCGGTGACGCCCTGCAACGATCCCGTCTTCCCGTGCAGCTTCCCGGTGAGGGACGAACCGCGCAGCTCGTCCGCCAGGGTGCCCGACTGCCCGGCGACAGCGAGGCCGTCCCACACGGCGCGGAGCTCCGGACGGGCCCCGAGCGCGAGCGTGCTGAGCAACGTGCGGCACGAGACCCGGTTGCCGCGGTCGAGCCCCGAACCGTCGACGAGCCCGAGCCCCTCGACGGGCACGCCGAGGGCGCGGAGCTTGTCGGCGGTGACCTTCGTGCCGGCAGCGGTCGTGCCCTCGTTGGCGACGCGGGCACCGAGCTCCCGCGTCAACATCTCACCGGCGAGGTTGTCGCTGATCCGGATGAAGGAGGCGACGACGTCGTGAAGCGGCGGCGACTGCACCGTGGCGACCGTCACTGCGTTCCCGGGCGCGTTCGAGTTTCCCGACGCGCCCCCGATGGCAACGCCCCTGTCGCGGAGAAGGCGGGTGAGCTCGTCCGCCGCGTAGACGGCGGGGTCGTCGACCGGCACCGGCCGCGGCTTGAACGCACTGAACCCGTGGTTGACCGTGAGCGCCCCGACGGGGCCGACCTGCCCGTCGGTCCGGTAGCTGTCCTTCCACGTGGGCAGGTAGCGAGTCCGGTCGTAGCGCGAGTCG
>DATFVT010000126.1:0-2203 GCA_035260105.1 Acidimicrobiia bacterium | reverse complement strand
TCGGCCTTCGCCACGCTGTAGCCGCCACCGTCCCTTCCCGACGTTGGCACGAAAACGCGCTCATACGCCGCGTTCCTGTGACAACGCGGCTGGGCGGGGCGGCTTCGGGAAATGCCGCCAGCACGGTGTCGGGGTTGCCGTCATACCCTGGCGGCACAATGAGCGACGTGACCCAGCTGAGCGCGCCCGAGCTCGCGCCCCCGATCCGAGCTGGGGGTGGCGTCGACGGCTTCCACCCGGCGGTGGCCGAGTGGTTCCGCCGCCGCTTCCCCGAGGGCCCGACGGAGGCGCAGGCCCAGGGCTGGCCCCACATCGCCGGCGGCGCCGACACCCTCATCGCGGCGCCCACCGGGTCGGGCAAGACGCTCGCCGCCTTCCTCGTCGCCATCGACCGCCTCTATCGGCAGCACGAGCGCGGAGCCGACGTCTCGGTCGGCACCCGGGTCGTCTACGTCTCGCCCCTGAAGGCGCTGGCCGTCGACATCGGCGAGAACCTCGAACGGCCGCTGGCCGAGATCGCCGACGTCGCCACCGAGCTCGGCTTCGACCCGCCCGACATCCGGGTGTCGGTGCGCACCGGCGACACGACGAGCTCGCAGCGCTCGGCGATGGTGCGTCGCCCGCCGAGCTTCGTCGTCACCACACCGGAGTCTCTCTATCTCCTCGTGACGAGCGCGCGGGGTCGTGAGGCGCTCCAGACGACCGAGACCGTGATCGTCGACGAGATCCATGCCGTCGCGCGCGACAAGCGCGGCTCGCACCTGGCGCTCACGCTGGAACGGCTCGAGGCGCTGTGCGAACGACGCCCGGCGCGCATCGGGCTGTCGGCGACGCAGCGGCCGATCGAAGCGGTGGGCCGGCTCCTCGTCGGCGAGCGCCCGCTCCCCGAGATCGTCGACGTCGGCCACCAGCGCGCGCTCGACGTCACCATCGAGCTGCCGGAAGGCGAGCTCGAGGCGGTCGCCTCGGCCGAGCAGATGTCCGACGTGCTGAACCGCATCGCCGAGCACGTCACGCACCACCGCACGACGTTGGTCTTCGTCAACACCCGGCGCATGGCGGAGCGTCTCGCGCACCAGCTGGGCGAGCGCCTCGGCGACGACGTCGTGGCCGCGCACCACGGCAGCCTGTCGAAGGAACGGCGCTGGCGCGTCGAGACCCGCCTGCGCGCCGGTGCGCTGAAGGCGCTCGTCGCCACCGCATCGCTCGAGCTGGGCATCGACATCGGCCCGGTCGAGCTCGTCTGCCAGATCGGCTCGCCCCGCAGCATCGCGACCTTCCTGCAGCGCGTCGGGCGCTCGAACCACACCCGCACCGGCACGCCCAAGGGCCGCCTGTACCCGCTGACGCGCGACGAGCTCGTCGAGTGCACCGCGCTCCTGATGGCCGTGCGCGCCGGGCGGCTCGACGCAATCCAGTTCCCGCGCCAACCGCTCGACATCGCCGCCCAGCAGATCATCGCCGAGGTGGCGGCCACGGAGTGGCGCACCGACGAGCTGTACGAGCTCGTGCGCCGAGCGGCGCCCTACGCCGAGCTCTCTCGTGACGACTTCGACGAGGTCGTGGAGCTCGTGGCAGGCGGGATCGAGACCGGCCGCGGCCGACGGGGTGCGTACGTCCACCACGACGCGATCAACGGCGAGCTGCGGGGCCGCAAGGGAGCCCGCGTCGCCGCCGCCACATCGGGCGGCGCCATCCCCGAGACGGGCGACTACCGCGTGGTCGCCGAGCCCGACGACACGTTCGTCGGCACGGTCAACGAGGACTGGGCGGTCGAGTCGATGGCGGGCGACGTCTTCCTGCTCGGCACGCACTCGTGGCAGATCCGTCGCATCGAGCCCGGCGTGGTCCGCGTGCGCGACGCCGCCGGCGCCCTGCCGACCATCCCGTTCTGGCTGGGGGAGGCGCCCGCCCGCACGGTCGAGCTGTCGGCCGAGGTGTCCGCGCTGCGCCGACGCGTCGACGAGCTCCTCGCCTCGGGGCGGCCCGACGACGCCCGCGAGTGGCTGATCGACGCCGCCGGCATCCCGCGGGAAGCGGCGGTGATGATCGTCGACTACCTGGCCGTGGGCCGGGCAGCGCTGGGCGCCATGCCGACCCAGCAGCAGCTCGTGCTCGAGCGCTTCTTCGACGACACGGGCGGGATGCAGCTGGTCGTGCACTCGCCGTACGGAGGCCGCATCAACCGGGCGCTGGGGCTCGC
>DATFVT010000125.1:0-2003 GCA_035260105.1 Acidimicrobiia bacterium | reverse complement strand
CGCCGGTTCTGTTACGACCTCGTCATCACTCCCGTGTTCGAGCACGTCGAGGTGTTCAACCGGCTGGGTGAGGGGACCGACGTCCTGACGAAGGAGATGTACGAGTTCACCGACCGGGGCGACCGCCGACTGGCGCTCCGGCCCGAGGGCACCGCTCCCGTGGTTCGCGCCTACGTCCAGCACAAGAAGCACGGTCCGTGGAAGGTCTGGTACCTCGCGCCGCTGTTCCGGTACGAACGAGCGCAGCGAGGCCGGTACCGGCAGCACTGGCAGCTCGGCATCGAGGCGCTCGGCCTGGACGACCCCGACGTCGACGTCGAGGTCATCGCGTTCGGGCACGGACTGTTGCGAGACCTGGGTGTGCTCGCACGTACGACGCTGCTCCTGAACTCGATGGGAGACAGGGCCAGCCGCGGGCAGTACGCCGACGTCCTGCGCGGCTACCTGCTCGAGCACGGCCGGGACCTCGGAGACGAGTTTCGTTCCCGCGCCGACGCGAACCCGCTTCGCGTGCTCGACTCGAAGGACCCGGCGTGGCAGGACGTCATCGAGCGGGCGCCGCAGCTCACCGAGCACCTCGGCGACGCGTCGAGGGTGCACTTCGAGCAGGTGCAACGGGGCCTCGACGAGCTCGAGATCCACTATGAGCTCGCGCCGAGGCTCGTGCGGGGCTTCGACTACTACACGAGCACGACGTTCGAGTTCGTCAGTGACGCGCTCGACGCGGCGCAGAACGCGATCCTCGGGGGCGGGCGGTACGACAGCCTCACGGAGGAGATGGGCGGCCAGCCCACGCCCGGCATCGGGTTCGGGATGGGGATCGAGCGCCTGCTCATCGCCGCCGACGAGCTGGGTGCCCTGGCGGGGGCCGAGCCTCCTCCCGACGTGTACGTCATCGACGAGCTCGCCGGGGGGCGCGAGGCGCTCACGCTGACCCAGGAGCTCCGGGAGGTGGGTCTCCGGGTCGAACGGTCCTACGGCAACCGTTCCGCCTCGGCGCAGCGAAAAGCGGCGGACCGTGCCCGCGCCGCCTTGGTCGTCACGATCGCCCCCGAGCAGTTCGGGCGGGGCGAGGTCGTCGTGCGGAAGCCACCGGCGCGCGACCAGTTCGAGGTCCCGCGGGATCAGCTCGCGGCCTGGGTTCGCGAGCACTGCGAGCTCGACCGATGATGCGCACGCACCGGTGCGGCAACCTGCGCCGCGAGGACACCGGCGAGAAGGTCAGCGTGTGCGGATGGGTCGCGAACCGTCGCGACCACGGTGGAGTCGTGTTCCTCGACGTGCGCGACGCGACGGGGATCGTGCAGGTCGTCGTGGATCCCGAGTCGGCAGCGGGTGCGGACCCGCACCAGCTGCGCGCCGAGTACGTGATCCGCGCCGACGGTGTTGTGCGGCACCGCCCGGAGGGGACCGTGAACCCGGAGCTGGCGACGGGAGAGATCGAGGTCGCCGCCGACCGGCTCGAGGTGCTGAACACGGCGGAGACGCCGCCCATCCCGCTCGAACGGGTCGAGGCCGACGAGGCGCTCCGCCTGAAGTACCGGTACCTCGACCTGCGGCGCGAGCGCATGCAGCGCAACCTTCGCCTCCGGGCGGTAGTGAACGGTGCCATGCGGCGTTCGATGGTCGAGCAGGAGTTCGTCGAGGTCGAGACGCCGATGCTCATCGCGTCGACGCCGGAGGGCGCGCGCGACTTCGTCGTGCCCTCGCGGCTGCAGCCCGGGTCGTTCTACGCGTTGCCGCAGAGCCCGCAGCTGTTCAAGCAGCTGCTCATGGTGGGCGGCTTCGACCGGTACTTCCAGATCGCGCGCTGCCTGCGCGACGAAGACCCGCGCGCCGACCGTCAGTTCGAGTTCATGCAGTACGACATGGAGATGAGCTTCGCCGACGGCGACGACGTGATGGCCGTCGTGACGGAGGCGGTGCAGGCGGCGGTCGAGGAGGTGCGCGGCGACCGGGCGCCCGAGTTCCGGCGCATGACGTGGCAGGAGTCGATGGACCGG
>DATFVT010000124.1:0-5849 GCA_035260105.1 Acidimicrobiia bacterium | reverse complement strand
CATCCGGGCCGCCATCGACTACGCGGTGAAGCGCAAGCGGAGCTCCGTCACCCTCGTGCACAAGGGGAACATCCAGAAGTTCACCGAGGGCGCGTTCCGCAACTGGGGCTACGAGCTCGTGCGCGAGGAGTTCGCGGACGTGGCCGTTGGTTGGGACGACTGCGGCGGGAACTCCGGCGACAAGATCCTCGTCAAGGACAACATCGCCGACATCACCTTGCAGCAGGTGCTCACCCGACCCGACGACTTCGACGTCATCGCCACGACGAACCTGAACGGTGACTACCTCTCCGATGCGCTGGCGGCGCAGGTCGGCGGCATCGGGATCGCGCCGGGTGGCAACATCAACTACGTCACCGGGCACGGGGTGTTCGAGGCGACGCACGGCACGGCCCCCAAGTACGCGGGACAGGACAAGGTGAACCCGGGGTCGCTGATCCTGTCGGGCGTGATGATGTTCGAGCACCTCGGGTGGCAGAACGCCGCCGACGACATCGTGCAGGCGCTCGAGGCCACGATCGCCGAGAAGATCGTCACCTACGACTTCGCCCGGCTGATGGAGGGCGCGACCGAGGTCAAGACCTCCGAGTTCGCGGCGGCCATCTGCGATCGTCTGTAGACACGAAGTCCCGGTGTGATCCTCGCCGAGCTCAACATCCGCCACACCCGGCGGCACCAGCCGACCCGTCGGGTCGCGCTCGGCGACCACTACCTCCCGACCAGCGGCCCCGCCTACGGCGCGGTGCTGCTCGGCGCGGTGGTGTCCGAGAACCTGGGCGGGCTCGACGACGAGCAGCGCGAGCTGCTGCCTCGCCTCCTCGCCGACGCCGAGGACGGGCTCACGGTGCCGCGCATCGCGTTGCGGCACCGGCTGCAGACCGACACGCACGGCCTCGACCGGTCGCGCCACCGCATCGTCGCCGAGGGCGGTCCGCTCACCCTGGAGATCGACACCCACGGCTGGCCGACCCCGCAGGTGCTCGGCGCGGTGATGGCGGCGGGGCAGCTGCCGGTGACGGCCCGCCGCCCGGCCTTTCGGGCGATCGCGAACGCCGTGGCGCGCCCCGGGATGCCGCCCGAGGGTCTCGAGGTGCGCCGGCTGCTCGAGGGCGTCCCGGGCCTGCGGCCGTACGCGCCCGGCGCCGCCGCCCGGCCCAACGGCTGGGGCAACGGGGACGACGGCGAGCTCGAGTCGTGGCGCGGCGTGCCCGCCGAGCGACGGTGGGCGATGGAGGTGCTCGGCGTGCGGGCGGGCGCCCGCGTCGACCGGGAGGAGGTGCAGCGCCGCTTCCGCCGCCTGCTCCGGCTCGCGCACCCGGACCACGGCGCCGCCGACGCCGGGGCGGCGGAGCGGATCGCCGAGCTGTCCGAGGCGCGGGAGCTGCTGCTCGCGGTGCTCGACCACTCGCAGTAGGTTCCCGCCCATGGTGAAGGGTCCTGTCCATGTGACCGTCACGGGCGCGGCCGGGCAGATCGGCTACGCGCTCGTCCACCGCGTCGCCCACGGCGACCTCCTCGGGCCCGACCAGCCCGTCGTGCTGCGGCTGCTCGAGATCGAGCCCGCGCTGGGGGCGCTCGAGGGCGTCGTGATGGAGCTCGAGGACAGCGCCCACCGCCTGCTCGAAGGCGTCGAGGCGACCGCCGACCTCAAGACGGCGTTCGACGGCGCGTCGTGGTGCCTCCTCGTCGGGTCCGTCCCCCGCAAGAAGGGAATGGAGCGCAGCGACCTGCTCACGGTGAACGGCGGCATCTTCGAGCCGCAGGGACGCGCCGTCAACGACCACGCCGCTGGTGACGTGCGCGTGCTCGTCGTCGGCAACCCGGCCAACACGAACTGCCTCATCGCGCGGGAGAACGCACCGGACGTGCCGGCCGACCGGTGGTTCGCGATGACGCGACTCGACGAGAACCGGGCGAAGAGCCAGCTCGCGCGCAAGGCGGGCGTCCCGTCCCGCGAGGTCACCAACATGGCCATCTGGGGCAACCACTCGACGACGCAGTTCCCTGACTTCGTGCACGCTCGCATCGGGGGCAAGCCGGCGCCCGAGGTGATCGACGAGGAGTGGCTGCGCGGGCCGTTCCTCGAGATCGTCCAGAAGCGGGGCGCAGCCGTGATCGAGAAGCGCGGCGCGTCATCGGCGGCGTCGGCCGCGCACGCCGCCCTCGACTCCGTACGCAGCGTCGTCACCCGCACGCCGGACGGCGACTGGCACTCGCTGGCGATGGCGAGCCGCGGCGAGTACGGCGTGCCCGACGGCCTCCAGTTCGGCTACCCGGTGCGGAGCGACGGCTCGGTCGCGTCGATCGTCGAAGGCATCGAGCACGACGCGTGGGCACAGGAGAAGATCAAGGTCACCACCGACGAGCTGCTCGCGGAACGCGCCGAGGTGCAGGAGCTGCTCCCCGGGTGACCGCGAGGTGGTGGTGGCAGGAATCCCCGATCGGGGTCCTCACGGTGCTGGCCGGTGACCGCGGCGTGCGGCAGATCGGCCTCGGAGCGGTCGACCTCGACGTCGACGCCGCCGAGGAGAGCGACGACGAGATCGCGCTCGAGATCGACGAGTACTTCCGCGGGCGCCGGCGTCGCTTCACGATGCCCGTCGACCTGTCGACGGTGGAGTCGCCGTTCCCGGCGGCTGTGTACGAGACGCTGCAACGGGACGTGGGCTTCGGCGAGACCGTCTCCTACGGCGAGCTGGCCGAGATGGCCGGGCGCCCCGGCGCGGCCCGGGCGGTCGGCAACGCCATGAGCCGGAACCCGGTGCCGATCGTCGTGCCCTGCCACCGGGTCGTCGCCAGCGGCGGCCGCATCGGGGGATACGGGCTGTCGGGGGTGCGGACCAAGCGCTTCCTCCTCGCGCTCGAGGGCGTCGAGCTGTCGGAATGAGCCCGGACGGCGAGTCCCGCGAGCGCTCGCTCGAGCTGGACCGGCTGGTCAACTTCAGCGACGGCGTGTTCGCGATCGCGGCGACGCTGCTCGTGACGACCATCGGCTTCTCGTTCCGGCTCGAGCCCCCGGATCTCGACCGCAAGCTGTGGCACGAGTTCGGCGACGTGCTCCCGCAGGTTCTGGCGTACGCGCTGAGCTTCTTCGTCATCGCCCGGAGCTGGCTGGGGCATCACCGGATGTTCAAGGTGATCCGGCGGATCGACGGGCGGTTCGTCTCGCTGAACCTCGCCCTCCTCGGGCTGGTGGCGCTCGTGCCGTTCCCCACCGACGTGTTCGGGAACTACCCACGGGAAACGCCGGCGCTGATCGTCTACTCCGTCGCCATCGCCGCGCCGAGCATCGCCACGGCGGTCATGTTCCGGTACGCGGCGCAGGGCAACCGGCTGATCGACCCGTCGACGCCGCGCGAGTGGGTGGTCCACTCGCAGCTTCGTGCGCTGAGCATCCCCGCGGTGTTCCTGACTTCGATCCCGCTCGCGTTCGTCTCCGTCAGCCTGGCGCAGTTCTGGTGGCTCTGGTTGATCCCGATACGGATCTACTTCACCCGCCGCTACGGCAAGATCACCGACGTCTGGGTGTGAGTCGCGACGCCTCCCGCCCCGAGCCGGCGCGGTGGTGCCTGGCTCCGCGGGTTCCGGCGCGGCAGAATCCCGTCAGGTGAACGGCGCCGGGGGCAGGCGCTGCTCGAGTACGAGCGCAACCTGGACAAGAAGCTGAGCGCCTTCGACCGCACCGGTGCGTACCGCAAGGGCTTCCAGGACGGCGTCGACGCCTGCGTGAAGACGTCGGCGGCGAAGTAGTGCGCGCCTAGGTCGAGGGCTTCTCGGCCGGCTTCTCCGCCTCGGCGGGCGCCGGCGCGGGCGCGGGCGCGGACTTCTCCGCCTCGGGGCTGGTCAGGCCGAGCTCGGAGCGGATCTCGGACAGGCGGGCCTGGGCCTCGGCGCTGGCCTGCGCCTGCTCGACCTCGAGCATCTTCGTGTCGACGTTGGTCGATGTGAGGTCGGCCATTCCCTGTGCCTTGGCGAGGCGACGCTCGATCTTGTCGCGCACCTGCTCGAAGGTGGGGACGTCCTCGCCGACCGTGGCCGACAGCTGGTTCATCGCCGTGTTCATCTGCTCCTGCATCTTCGCCTGGTCGAGCTGGGACAGGAGCTTCTGGCGCTCGGTGAGCTTCTTCTGGAGGGCGGCCGAGTTCTGCGCCACCGCCTGCTTCGCCTGCTCGGCGGCCTGCGTCGTCTGCTGCAGCTGGTTCTTGAGGTCGGCGACCTGCTTCTCGAGGCCGATGATCTTGTCCGCGAACGCCTCCGCCGCCTGCGAGTAGCTGGCGACCTTGTCGGTCTTGCCTTCGCGGCTCGCCTCGTCGGCCAGGAGCAGCGCCTGCCGCGCCGACGCGTTCGACTTCTCGTACTCCCCGACGGCGCGCTCCAGCCGCATCTGCGTCTGCTTCTGGTTGGCGATGACGTTCGCGGCCTGCTCGGTGAGGCGGCGGTGCTGTTGCTGCGCCTCCTCGATGGCTTGCTCGAGCTGGACCTTCGGGTCAGCCGACTCCTCGAGCTTCCCGGACAGCTTGGCCCCGAGGTACTTCCACCACCGCCGGATCGCCTTCCACATGGCTGTGCCCTTCCGCTGACTGCTGCAAATGCTACGCGGTGCCGGTGGCGGTCGCCCCCCGGCCCGCCCGGCCGGCCTCGTCGAGCGCGGTGCGCAGCGACTCCATCTCGCCCACGAGGTCGTCGACGTCGCCGCCCAGGCCCTGCAACGCGGTCGCGTCCTCGGCGCGCAGCGAGAGCTCGACGGCCCGCGCGACCGCCTCGTCGAGGCGGGCGTTGAGGAGCTCGAGGCGCGACCGCGCATCCTGTGCCACCGCGGCCAGGCGCTGTGCCGACAGCACCTGCGCCTGCAGCGCCTCGAGCTTGTCGAGGCCCTGCTCGTCGACACCGACCTTGCGCAGCTCGCCGGCGAGCTCGGCGTTGTCACGGATGCTCTCGCCCTGCTGCACGCGCTCCCGCAGCTGGGCCGGCACCCGGAACGCGTCGAGGCCGTGCATCAGGTCGGCCCACGCCACACCCGTCTGCAGGCCTGCCAGCCCGGTGTCGAGGGCGGCGCCCCGGCGGCCGATCCGGTAGCACTCGCGCACGCCGGCATCGAGGCGGGCGCCGATCTCGCCCAGCCGGTCGTGCAGCGGGCCGGGCTCCGTCGTGCTCACGGCGCGGGTGTACCGGCGCTGCGCCTCCATGGCGTCCTTCACGTACGCGCGCCACGGCTGACTCAGCCCGGCGAGGTCGATGCGCTCCGGGCGTGGCTTGCGCGGCAGCCCGAACGCCACGCGCACGCCGTACGCGGCGGCCCCGACGAGCACGGCGACGGGCAGCGCCGCGCCCGCGAGCACACCGACCGCCGTGCCCGCGCCCGCGAGCAAAAGGGCCGACGGCGCCGTGACGGCCTCGGCCGTCTTGCGGTTCTTCAGGTGCTCGGGGAGGCGGTCGATCAGGGACATGGCTCAGAAGTTGCTCACGACGGCGAGGAACACCTTGCCGATGCTCGTGGGATCGGCGGCGTCGTACACGGTCGCGTTCGTCGCCTCGGCGATGCGCTTGAGCGTCGGCAGGTCGGCGTCCTGCCCGTACGCGATCGGGAACACCCGCACCGGGTTGGCGACCTGCCCCTCGTTCCGTGATCGCAGTGTCCGCAGGAGGGCGTCGAGGTCGTCGTTGTTCGGGTCCTCGTTCTTGCCGTCCGTGAGCAGCAGCACCGCGTTGATGCGGGCGGCGTCGAACGTCTGCACGAGTGTGTCGTCGGCCGCCTTGGTCACGGTGTACAGCGGCGTGCCCTGGGTCGGGACGAGGTCGTTGATCTTCGCGGCGATCGTCTCGCGTTGCGCTCCGATGGGCCCGATCGG
>DATFVT010000123.1:0-2638 GCA_035260105.1 Acidimicrobiia bacterium | reverse complement strand
TCGGGCGGCGTCTCGTCCCCGAACCGCCTGATGTCGGCCTTGCTGAACGGGCGTTCCCACGCGAAGCCCTTCTTGCCGACGAACCAGGTGCGGTTGCCGAACCGTTCTCCTTCGGTGACCTCGGGCAGCTCGGAGACCATCCGTGCGACCTCGGCGAGGGTGACCACGAGCCCCGGACCTGCCTACGGCTCCAGCACGACCTTGATCGCGCCGGCCGCCCGGTCGGCGGCGACGGCGAACGCCCGGGCGGCGTCGTCGAGCGGGAAGCGGTGCGTGATCAACGCCGGCGCGATCTCGGACGAGTCGGCGAGCACCTGCGCGGCGGCGTCCATGTCGCGGCCGTCCTCGCCGTGACCGTGCATGTTGGCGCCCACGATGACCGGCTCCTTGATCGAGAAGAACTGCGGGAAGGTCACGGGCTCCCAGTAGCTGGCAACGAGCGCGAGCGTGCCGCCGGGGCACAGCAGGGCGAAGCACGTCCGGAGCGCCGATTCGGTGCCTGCCGCATCGACCACGACGTCGTACTCGCCGTCGGGCTCGGTGCCGGCGCCGATCCGTGCCGCAACGTCGCGTTGGGCGTCGTGGCGAGCCGCGACGTCGACGGCGCAGCCTTCCGACCGGGCGACGAGCGCGGCGGCGAGACCGATCATTCCGGCGCCGACGACCGCGACGCGCTCGTCCCCGCGCAACCCGGCGCGTCGCAGCGCGTGCAGCGAGCAGGCGATCGGCTCGACCAGCGACGCGTCGGCGAGGTCGAGCCCGTCGGGCAGCGGCACGACGCAGCTCTCGTCCACGACCATCTCGTCGGCCATCCCTCCCTCCCGGCCGATGCCGATGCTCTGGGTGACCGCCTGCCGGCACTGGGTCACCGCACCGGCGGCGCACCGATCGCACTCGCCGCACGGGATGAGCGGCCAGATCGCGACGGGCGTGCCGTCGTCGAGTCGCCCGGAGATCTCGTGCCCGAGCGTGACCGGCAGCGGCCCCCACGAGACGAGGTGGAGGTCCGAGCCGCAGATGCCGGCCGCCCGCACGTGCACGCGGACCTCCCCGTCCTCGGCGTCCGGGGTCGGGACGTCGACGACCTCGATCCCCCGCTCGGTGTTCCGGACGGCGCGCATCAGCCCTCGGCACGCTCGTAGCGCCAACCCGCCGGCAACATCCAGAGCCGGTGCCGACCTCCGGGCGCCTCGGCGTCGCCGGTCTCGTACCCGGCGTCTCCCTCCCAGAGCGCGGCGGCGCCGCCTTCGACGCGGGCGATGTGCGTCTCGAAGAACTCCGGCTCGTGGACGCGCGCATCGGCGACGGCGGCCGCGACGTCCCGGTACCGGGCGAGCCTGTGCAGCGTCACCCAGGTCGGCGGGGCGAGCTCGATCTCCTCGGCGTCGCGCCGGGCGATCGCGTCGGCCGGCTGCAGCCACCGGTGGTCGCGGATCTCGCCCATGTCGACGGTGACCGCGCCCTCGGGTGCCGGCCCGAGGAAGAACCACGTCGCGAAGCGCTTGGCCGTCACCGGCGGCGGCACCCAGTGCGCGAACGGCACCAACGCGCCCGCGTCCACGACCAGGGCTGCCTCCTCCTGTGCTTCGCGCACGGCGGCGTGGCGCGCCGCCTCGATCACGTCACCGTCGGGTGGGATGTCGTCGGGGTCGACCCGCCCGCCCGGGAACACCCACATCCCGCCGGCGAACTCGAGCTTCGAGCTGCGCCGGACCATGAGCGTCTCGACGCCGCCACCCGGCGCGTCCCGCAACAGCACGACCGTCGCCGCCGGTACCGCCTCGGGCGTGTCACCGCTCGTCGTCGGGATGCGCCGCATCCATCGCGGCAGCGGCTCGCTCACGGCACACGCAACGAAGCGATGTCGACAGGATCGGCGAGCCCCTTGAGCGTCGCCGACCTCGTCGCCGTCACGTCGTGCTTCGACCCCGCCGACTCCAGCGTCCGGGTGCTCGCCAAGACCTCTCCGCCCGTCGCGAGTGCTGCGATCCGCGCCGCTTCGTGCACGCCGCGGCCACCGTAGTCATCGAGGCTTCGCGTCGCTTCGGCCTCGTGAGCGCCGACACGAACGCGAATCGGAGGTCGGCCGTCCCGTGGTTCCTCGGCCATGGCCTCCTGGATCGCGACCGCACAGTCGAGCGCCTCTTCGGCGGATGCGAACGCGACGAAGAACCCGTCGCCTCCTCCGCGCTGCTTGATCTCCTGGCCGTCGAACCGGTCGAACAGCCGGCGCAGGGTCGCGTCGTGCCACCGCAGCACCTCCGACCAGCGGTCATCGCCGATCGTGGCGAGAAGCGCGGTCGAGTCCTCGATGTCGGTGAACATGAACGTCCGGACCACTCGAGCCTGGGGCGCCGTCTGCCCCCGGAGCTCGAGGACCCGGACGACGTCGAATTCGGCACCCAGGCGTTCGAAGGCGGAGAGCGCGCGCTGAAGTTGGAGCTCCGCCGCATGCGCATCGCCGATCTCGTCGAGCACGACGCCGAGAGCCAGGCGCGCCCGGGCTTCGTCGTACGGCGCCCCGACGGCCTGCCAAGCCTGCGCCGCCTCACGCAACTTGTCGCGTGCGACCTCGAAGTCGCCCGACGCGGCGGCCACCTCCCCGCGCGCTTGGTCGGCCCGCGCTCGTTGCAACAGC
>DATFVT010000122.1:0-5863 GCA_035260105.1 Acidimicrobiia bacterium | reverse complement strand
CGACGAGCGCATTCAGGTGTCGCGGGTCGGCGCACTCGGGGACGCCTTGTTCTGCTTCACGTCGCTCACCGCCTTCGACGAGCACGGGATGGGCGACGAGTTCCGGGCCCTCGCCGCGCGTTGTTGGGAGGCGCGCGGCTTCGGCGACTACTGGGCCCACGTGCTCGTGGCCGAGGGGAGCGCCGACGTCGCCGTCGAGCCGATCATGAACCTCTGGGACAACGCCGCCCTGCAGGTCATCGTGGAGGAGGCGGGCGGGCGGTTCACCGACCTCGACGGCCGCCCCCGCTCCGACGGCGGGAACGCGGTGTCGACGAACGGCCTGCTGCACGACGAGGTCCTTGCCGTGCTCGCACGGAGGGATGACCGAACATGAGCGAGGTCACGGTCGGCATCGACATCGGCACGTCGTCGGTGAAGGCGATCGCGGCCGACGGCGACGGGAAGGTCGTCGGCTCGGCGCGCATCCCGCACCCGTTCCACGTGCCGACGCCGGGGCGGTTCGAGCACGACGCCGACGAGGCATGGCGCCGCGGCCCACAGGCGGCGCTGCGCGAGCTCGCCGGCATGGAGCCCGTCGGCGTCAGCGTGGCGGCGATGGTCCCGTCGCTCACGGCCGTCGACGGCGCGGGCGTTCCGGTCACGCCCGGGTTGCTGTACGGCGACGAGCGCGGCCGCCACGGCCAGCGGGCCGGCCACCCGGCCGAGAGCGGCGAGCTCCTGACCTTCCTGCGCTGGACGGTGGGCGAGGCGCCCGCCGCCGCCGGGTACTGGCCGGCGCAGGCCGTCGCCAACCACGCCCTCGCCGGCCGGCCGGTGCTCGACACGACGACCGCCGCCACCGCCTACCCGCTCTTCGACTGGACGGGATGGGACTCTGCACTCACCGCCGAGATCGGGGTGAGACCCGAGCAGCTGCCCGAGCTCGCGCCTACCGGCGCCGAGTGCGCGCGCGTCGGCGGCGCGGACGGCCCTGCGCTCGCGTCGGGCTGCATCGACGCGTTTGCCGAGCAGCTCGTCGCCGGCGCCGACGGCGACGGCGACGTCCTCGTCATCCTCGGCACGACGCTGATCGTGTGGGCGGTCACCTCGAGCGAGGACCCGGTTCCGGATCACTACGTGATCCCACACACCGCGCCCGGGAAGATGCTCGTCGGCGGCCCCAGCAACGCCGGGGGACTGTTCCTCAACTGGGTGACGGGCCTGCTCCGCGAGGGCGCCGCCCCCGACGATCCGGGCCGCGTCCCGGTGTGGGCGCCGTTCCCGCGCGGCGAGCGAGTGCCCCTCGACGACCCGGAACGCCGCGCCGTGCTCGCCGGGCTGGACCTCACCCACGGGCCCGGCGCCGTGCGCCGCGCCGCCTTCGAGGCGTCGGGCTTCGTGATGCGCCGGATGCTGGACGCGACCAAGGTCGGCGCGCGCCGCATCGTCGCGACTGGTGGCGGCACGCGTGTCGACGAGTGGGTGCACGCGCTCGCCGATGCCACCGGCCTTCCGGTCGATTGCGTCGCCGTGCCCGAGGGTGGCGCGCTGGGCTCGGCGTGGCTAGCGCGCATCGCCGCCGGGCTCGAGGAGCCGACGGCCATGCCCGAGGGCCGTCGCTGGGCGCGCACCGGCCGGCGTGTCGAGCCCGACGCGCGCTGGTCACCGGCCGTCGCCGCGCGCTACGAGGAGTTCCTCGAGGTCAGCGGATTGGGCAGGCCCTAGGCCCTGGCGCGGTCAGTGCCGGAGCCCGGCCGAGTGAGGGTTGCCGGCCGGTGGGAGCGGGTGGCGGAAGAGCGACGCCGCGTTCTCGTGACTGATCATCGCGATCTGGTCCGCCGGGAGGCCGCCGTAGAACTGCTCGAACACCGCCTGCGAATCGGGCCACGTCCCGTCACCGTGCGGGTAGTCGGTCTCGAACATGATGTGGTCGACCCCGACGGTGTCACGGGTGCAGATGGTCGACGGGTCGTCGATCGTGCAGAACCAGAAGTTGCGGTGCAGCACCTCGGCCGGACGCAGGTCGCCGGAGAAGTAGTCGCCGTACCCGGAACGGTCCACGATGTTCTCGAGCCGGTCGTGCAGCATCGCCACCCATCCGATGCCGCCCTCGGACATCGCGACCTTGAGATCCGGGTGCTTCACCGCGTAGCCGGACCACAACCACTCGGCGCAGGCGGCGAGTGACAGCTGGCCGAACAACGTCGCTCCCAGCGGAACCATCGGCGACCCGGGAGGCATGTCCGCCACGCCGGTCGACCCGACGTGGAGGCAGATCACGGTGCCGGTCTCCGCGCACGCCGCGATGATCGGGTCCCACCAGCCCTGGAAGAGGTTCGGCATGTCGACCCGGTGCGGCTGCTCGGGGAGCGTGACGGCGACGAAGCCGCGCTCGGCGTTGCGCCGGATCTCGTCGGCGCCCTGCTCGGGATCGCCGAGGTATGTGATGCCCATCGGCACGATGCGCTCGGGGTGCGGCGCGTACCACTCCTCGGCGAACCAGTCGTTCCACGCCCGGGTCACGGCGAGCCCGAGCTCCCGGTCGGAGCACTGCGAGAACACACGGCCGCAGAACCCGGTGATCTGGGACGGGAAGTTCACGGACGCCCACACGCCGTTGATGTCCATGTCCCTGACGCGGGCGTCGATGTCGTAGCAGCCGGCGCGCATCTCCTCGAAGCGCGTCGGCTCCACCTTCCAGTCCTCGCGCTTGCGACCAACGACAGCGTTGAGCCCGACCTGGAAGTAGAGCTGGCCGTCGAACTCCCAGACCTCGTGACCCTCGACGGTCTCGATGATCCTCGGCGCCAGCTCCTGGAAGCGGCGCGGCAACCGTCCCTCGAACATCGTGGGCGGCTCGACGAGATGGTCGTCGACCGAGATGATCGTGTGCCTGATCTCGCGAGGCTCGGGATCCGGGAGCAGCCCGTGCGTCTCGCTCTTCTTCCAGTGGAGCTTCGGCTTCTCGGTGGTGGTCACGCCCGTTACCCTACGAGCCGTGGCGCTGGAGATCGAGATCAACCGCGACGCGTGCATGGGTTCGGGGAACTGTTCGTTCTGGGCGCCCGGCGTCTTCGATCTCGACGACGACGGTGTCGCGGTCGTGCTCGATCCGGCCGCCCAACCCGAGGAGAAGGTCATCCTCGCCGGGCAGGGCTGTCCCACGCAGGCGATCTCGATCGTCAAGGACGGCGAGAAGATCGTCTGACGCGATGCCTCCGCGTGAGCTCATGAGCACCGTGCTCGTCCACGGGGGCGCGCACGGCGCGTGGTGCTGGGAGCCGCTCCTCCCGTACCTCGAGGGCGACGCGCTCGCGATCGATCTCCCGCCGAAATCGGTCCGCGGTGGCTCCGGACGTCTCGACAGCCTCCCCGAGTTGCGCACGCTGACTATCGACGACTTCGCCCGGTCGCTGCTGGATGACGTCGACGACGCCGGCATCGACCGGTTCGTGCTCGTCGGTCATTCGATGGGCGGGCTCACCATCTCCGAGGTCGCCCGCCGCGTGCCCGACCTCGTCGAGCACCTCGTGTACGTCTCGTGCATGGTGCCGCCGGAGGGCGGCTCGGCGATCGAGGCCCTGCCGGAGGACCTCCAGGACATGACGCGCCAGGCAGTCGAGGAGGCGCGGCGGGGCGGTGCGAACCCGATCGGGGGACTGGACGAGGCGACGACGAGGTCGATGTTCTGCAACGACATGGGCGAGGACCAGTCACGCTTCGTTCTCGACCGAACCGGGACCGAAGCTGCCGTCGTGCTCGCCGAGCCCGTCACTCGTCGGGGCATCCCGCCCGAGCTGCCCAAGACGTTCGTGAAGCTGCTACAGGACCAGTCGCTGGTACCCGATCGTCAGGACGTCCTGATCGACAATCTGCGTGCGTGTCCGGGCGGCGACCTCGACGTCGTGACGATCGACGCCGGCCACGACGTGATGATCAGCCGCCCCAAGGAGCTGGCAGTCGTGCTGAACCGGATCGCGGGGACAGTCGGCTAACGCGCCAGCGCGCGCTGCACCGCCTGCTTGGCGGTCTCGGGCTCGGCCCCCGTGCGCTTGATGTGCTCGTACACGGCTCGGGCGACGTCCTTGTCCTTGCCCGAGCGTGCGATGTCGAGCACGTCTGGATCTACCCGCCAGTGCGCCTCGTCCCGGATCAGCGGCGTGTCTCCGGGGAGGTAGCCGATGCGGCTCAGGACCTGGTCCATGCGCCGCTCGAGCTCGCCGACGCGCGCTTCGAGCCGCGCAACCTCGTCGTCGGCCGGCATCGTCAGGAGAGCTAGCCGGTGAAGGCCGGAACGCTCACCACCGCGACTGCCGGCTCGGATGCCGCGGGTGTTGCGCCGCCGGTCGTCGGCGTTGCCGGCTCGCCGAAGGTGTTGGTGACGGTGAAGTCGACGTTGTTGGATGTGTTCGTGGGCGAGTCGAACGTGACGGAGTCGCCGGACGGCGAGCAGCTCGCGTTCACACCATCGTCCTGACAGCCGATGCTCACGTTCGTCGCGCCGCCGGTCGCCGTCTCGGTGAGGGTGCACGTGGTGTCGAGGATGCCGTCGTTGAAGAAGTTGCTGTTCGCCGGCACCGGATCGCCGGTCGCGTCGAACGTCAGGTCACCGTCGGGCCCGCCGTCCGAGCAGTCGAAGTGGACGGTGAACGTCGTGCCGGGCGGCGGGGTACCGACCACCTCCTTGTGCACCTCGACGTGCATGTTCTCGCCCGCGGACGCCGGCGCGGCGAGGACGAGCAGTGTGGCGGCGACGGTTGCAGCCGCGGCGACGAGCTTGGTCCGCACGATTCTCCGGCGCATGACCGGGAGACTCTAGAGCGTCGAGCCTTGCGGGGTCAGCCTTTCGGTGTTCGTCGTTTGCAGCGCGCCGCCCTGATCGTCCAGGACCGACGTTGTGTTCGCACAGCCCCCCTCGGAGTGGGATTGGTAGTTGACCGTGAGCTCGGTGGGTGCGAACCGGTCGCCGCGATCAGTGGTGACCTGGAAAGCGGACCAGCGCGCGGTCACCGACGGGTCGTCGCAGCGGGCGAAGACCTCCGACCACACCATCGGCGCCGCGAGGTACGGCGCCGCCGCCGCCAGGTCGCGCACCGCGGTCGTCGACCCGGTCCTGACGTCCGTGACTTCGCCTCGCCACTCGCCCTCCGCGGCGCGGCGCACGAGGAGCCGGTACGGGCGCGCGGGCTCCCACGGGTAGTCGCGCGTGTTGGGGTCGTCCGGGGTGCTCGGTAGTGGCGACTCCGTCCCCGCGAGCAGCGACCCGTCGGTGGCATACCCGCCCCAGTTCACGGCGCCGAAGCCGGGATGCCGGTTGTTCCACTGCAGCCCGAGATGAGCGGCGCCCGCCCCGGGGAACGCGACCTGGAGCGCCCAGAAGTACAGGTGGTCGACCGCCGGCGGAGTCACGACCTCGAGGGTGACGCCGGCTTCGACGAGATGGCCGGCGCCTGCCGGCAGCGACCATCCCAGATGGAACGACGACGCGCCGTTCCCCGACGGCGGGAAGCCGCGGGTACGGGTGCGTCGCCACAGCGGCACCGTCGGAGCCTACGAGCGAAACCTGACGCTCGTGTCACCGCGCCTAGGATCCACGCGCAGGCGGCGGCGTTGCCGACGCCGGAGCAGGAGCCCGAACCTGCGAGGGCGACCCGGAGGAATTGTGCCGATCGGGATCAGCGAGGAGCACGAGGCGCTGCGCCGGGCGGCACGCGGCTGGGTGGAGCGCCACTGCCCGCCGGAGGTGCCGCGGTCGTTCCTCGACGCCGAGTCGGAATCCCTGCCGCCGTTCTGGGGCGAGCTGGCGGCGCAGGGGTGGTTCGGCCTGCATGTCGACGAGGCGCTGGGCGGCGAGGGCTACGGGATGCCCGAGCTGGCGGTG
>DATFVT010000121.1:0-4487 GCA_035260105.1 Acidimicrobiia bacterium | reverse complement strand
ACGTTGACGACCGTCGAGTCGAGGAACGCGATCCCCGACCCGAGGATGGCCGCCAGGATCACCCATCGGCCGCGCGGCGTGCCGAACTCGACGTACTCCGGCGCCGCCGAGGAGCCGGCCGCTTGCGTCACGCCGTGTCGCTGCGATCGAGGTCGAGTGACAGCGAGTTGATGCAGTAGCGCTGGCCCGTCGGTGCCGGGCCGTCGTCGAAGACGTGGCCGAGGTGACCGCCGCAACGGCGGCACACGACCTCGGTGCGCGTCATCCCGTGACTGCGATCTGTGTGCAGCTCGACGGCGTCGGCGACGGCCGGCTCGGTGAAGCTCGGCCAGCCGGTGCCCGAATCGAACTTGGTGTCCGAATTGAACAGCTCGGCACCGCACGCCGCGCAGCGGTACACGCCGTCGTCGTGGCAGTCCCAATAGTCGCCCGTGAAGGCTCGCTCGGTGCCGGCCTCACGGAGCACCTGGTACTGGGCGGGCGTCAGCTCCCGCTGCCACTCCTCGTCCGTCTTGATGACTTCGGGGCTCATCTTCCTCCCTCTCCCGGTTGATGCTCCCCCGCCAACACCGGGACGGTCCGGCGGTGTTCCCCATCGCCCGCGCCCGGTCGCGAGGTTCGCGCACTTCGCCGAGCCGCGATGCGCCGTGCGGGGCTCCTCCCTGCATGCCCTGTTCAGTTCCTGTCAACCTGGGCGTCAACGGCGAGCCCTACGATGCCGCGCCCAGGAGGACGGGTGGACGAATACGACGTCCTGGTCATCGGATCCGGCCCGGCGGGCCAGAAGGCGGCCATCGCCGCGTCCAAGCTCGGACGGCGGGCCGCCGTCGTCGATCGCGCCGACATGCTCGGCGGGGTCTGCGTGAACACCGGCACCATCCCGTCCAAGACCATGCGGGAAGCCGTCCTGCACCTGACGGGCCTACGCCACCGCGAGCACTACGGGACCAGTTACCGCGTCAAGGAGGACATCACCGTCCAGGACCTCGGCTCGGAGACGCGCCAGGTCGTCGCCAAGGAGATGGACGTCGTACGCGACCAGCTGGCCCGCAACCACGTGACTCTCCTCACCGGCACGGCGCGCTTCGCCGATGGGCACACGGTGGCCGTCACGGGCGCGACGAACCGCGAATGGGAGGCCCGCTTCGACAAGGCGATCATCGCCGTGGGGACCCGCCCGGCGCGGCCGCCGAGCGTCAGGTTCGACGGCCGGACCGTCGTGGACTCCGACGGGGTCCTCGCCCTCGAGCGCATCCCGTCGTCGCTCGTCGTCGTGGGTGCCGGTGTCATCGGCGTCGAGTACGCATCAATCTTCGCCGCCCTCGGTACGAAGGTGACCGTCGTCGAGAGCCGCCCGAGCATGCTCGACTTCGTCGACGAGCAGGTGGTCGAGGCGCTGCGGTATCACCTGCGCGATCTCTCGGTCACGTTTCGGTTCGGGGAGACGGTCGCGGCCGTCGACACGCACGTCGACGGCACGCTGACTTCGCTCGCGAGCAGCAAGAAGATCGCGGCCGACACGGTCGTGTACTCCGCCGGCCGCCAGGGCGCGACGGACGGGCTCGAGCTCGAGGCGGCGGGGCTCGCGGCGGACGAGCGCGGCCGGATCAAGGTCGACGAGTCCTTCCGTACCGAAGCCGAGCACATCTACGCCGTCGGCGACGTCATCGGGTTCCCCGCCCTCGCGGCGACCGCGATGGAGCAGGGGCGCCGCGCCGCGTACGACGCCTGCGGCGAGCCGACGCACCAGCTCGACGACCTGTATCCGATCGGCATCTACACGATTCCCGAGATCAGCTACGTCGGGCGCACCGAACGTGAGCTCACCGACGCCCAGGTTCCGTACGAGGTCGGGCTGGCCCGGTACCGCGAGCTCGCGCGCGGGCAGATCGTCGGCGACTCGTACGGGCTGCTGAAGATCCTCGTCGCTCCCGACGACCGGCGCATCCTGGGTGTGCACGTGTTCGGCACAGCCGCGACGGAGATCGTGCACCTCGGGCAGGCGTTGATGGCCGCGGGATCGACGGTCGACTACCTCGTCGACGCGGTGTTCAACTACCCGACGCTCACCGAGGCGTACAAGGTCGCGGCGCTGGATGCCACGAACAAGCTCCGCGCGCTGTCGCGCCTCACGAGTGAGTCGACGGGCGTGGGCTAGCGCTACTGCTGGTAGCCCTCCACGGTCGACTCGCCGCGAGCCTGCGCCTTCGAAGGGTCGTCCCCGTACTGTCGGCGCGCCCGACGCTGCCGGAGCAGGTCCCAGCACTGGTCGAGCCGCACCTGGAGCTCGTGCATGCGCCGTTCCTCGTCGTCGTTCAGTGGCGTTCCGCCCCGATGGCGTTCGTAGAGCTCGTGCTCCTCGTCGGAGAGCTGCTGGATGTTCGCCAGCACGTCGTCGTCGGCCATCGCAGACCCCTCTCTCCCGGCATCACCCGGGCACGTGCGCCCAGACCTCGATCTCGATCGACGCGTCGGCGGGGAGGCGGGCGACACCGATCGTGCTCCGCGCCGGGCGGTGACCGCCGAACACCTCCGCATAGACGCCGTTTATCTCCGCCATGTTCCCGATGGCCGTCGTGAAGACCGTGACCTTGGCGACGTCCGTGAGCGCGCCTCCGCAGTCGGCGAGGACCGTGGCGATGTTGGCCAGGGCCTGCCGGGTCTGATCGACGACGTCCTTCGGGATCTCACCGGACGCGGGATCGAACCCGACCTGGCCCGCGAGCACGAGCCAGTCGCCGGCGCGCACCGCGGGCGAGTAGTGCCCCGCCACGGGCGGGGCGTTCGGCGTCGGGACAGCTTCCGCGGGCACGTCTCGTTGCCTAGCTCACTCACTCGACCAGTTCCAGCCCCGGATCACCCGCGCCTCGCGCTCGTGGCCGAGGACGCTCAGCGATGCCGTCCCGAGCGACAGCAGCCGTCCTCCTTCCGGCGGGAGGTCCAACCAGGTCGCGCCGAGGATGCGCAGGAAGTGGCCGTGGGAGAACAGCACCGTGTCCCCCTCGGCCGATGACGCGCGCTCGATCACCTGTCGGGCGCGCGCCGCCGCGTGCTCCAGGGACTCACCCCCGGGCGACCCGACCCAGACGGTCCACCCGGGGCGCTCCTGCCGGATGTCCGCGGTCGTCCGGCCTTCGTACTCGCCGTAGTCCCACTCCCTCAGGTCGTCGTCGACCTCGAGCCGGTCGCCGTACCCGGCCAGCCGGCAGGTGTCGATCGAGCGTGTCATCGGCGACGAGAGCACGACCGCGAACGGCCGCCCGGCGAGGACGCCCCCGACCGACGTCGCCTGCTCCCGACCCCGCGCCGACAACGCCACGTCGGTGTGGCTCGTGTGCTTCCCGGTCTCGGTCCACTCGGTTTCGCCGTGACGGACGAGCCAGACCTCGCCGGGCGCGGCGCCGTCGGTCACGGCGCGCTCACGGCTGCGGATCGTGCCAGAACTCGCCCTTCGGGAGCAGCGCGCCGGCCTCGGCCGGGCCCCACGTCTTGCGCTCGTACGGGTGGGCGACGCCGTGGTCGGTGAGGATGGGGTCCACCACGCGCCACGCCGCCTCGACGCCGTCCTCCCGGGCGAACAGGAGGGCTTCGCCGGCGAGCGCGTCCCCGATGAGCCGTTCGTACGCGGCCATCTCGTCGGGGCCCTGGTCGCAGAGATACAGCTCCACGGGCTTTCCCCGGAACGACTCGCCCGGGATCTTCGCCCGGCAGCCGAGCGCGATGGCCACCCTGTCGGGGCCGAGACGGAAGCGAATGTAGTTCTGGTCGTCGGGGTCGGTCTCCTCCTCCTCGAACACCTGCTGGGGCGGCCTGCGCAGCTTGACGCTCACCTCGGTCGCCGTGATCGGCAGCTCCTTCCCGGCGCGGATGAAGATCGGCACGCCGTTCCACCGCCACGAGTCCACGAACACGCGGACGGCCGCGTACGTCTCGACGTCGGAGTCGGGCGCGACGCCGTCTTCCTTCCGGTAGCCGGCGAACTGGCCGCGCACCAGATCACGCGGCTTCAGTGTCCGCATGGCGCGGAACACCTTCTCCTTCTCGTCGCGGAGCGATTCCACCTCGCCGCCGATCGGCGGCTCCATCGCGAGGATGGCCGCCGTCTGGAGCATGTGGTTCTGGACGACGTCGCGGAGGCAACCGACCTCCTCGTAGAACCGGCCCCGGCCCTGCACGCCGAAGTTCTCGGCCATCGTGATCTGGACGCTCTCGACGTAGTTGCGATTCCAGATCGGCTCGAGGAACGAGTTCGCGAACCGGAAGTACAGGAGGTTCTCGACCGCCTCCTTGCCGAGGTAGTGGTCGATCCGGAAGATCGACCGCTCGGGGAACACCGAATGGAGAACGCGGTTGAGCTCCTGCGCCGACGCCAGGTCGCGCCCGAACGGCTTCTCGACGATGACGCGCGCGTTCTTGGCGGAGCCGGACGTGCCCAGACCCTCGACCACGATGGGGAACAGGCTGGGCGGGATCGCGAGGTAGTGCGC
>DATFVT010000120.1:0-7085 GCA_035260105.1 Acidimicrobiia bacterium | reverse complement strand
GGAAGTAATTGACGGGGCTGACGTAGCGGAGCATCTCTTCGACCGCCGGTTCGCGCACGTCGGGCTCACGCAGGAACTGGTCGCGCTGGTCGTCGTGCTCGAGCAACATGAGCGTCCCACCGGTGATCAGGTTGCGGGTCGTCTCGTTGCCCGCCACCGCGAGCAGCAGGAAGAAGACGTTGAACTCGAGGACGTCGAGCTTCTCGCCGTCGACCTCGCCGGTGAGCAGCAGCGTCACGATGTCTTCGCCGGGGTCAGCAAGGCGTTCCTCGGCGAGGCTCTGCGCGTAGGCGTAGAGCTCGGCCGCGACCTCCTGCACGTCGCTGTCGGCGCCGTACTCCGGGTCCTCGGCGCCGACCATCTTGTTCGACCACTCGAAGACCTTGTGCCGGTCCTCCTGCGGAACGCCGATCAGCTCGGCGATCACGATGAGCGGAAGGTCGGCCGCGACCTCGGTGACGAAGTCGATCTCGCCCTTCGGCGCGACGCGGTCGACGATCTCCTTCGCCGCCGTCCGCACCCGGCCCTCGATCGAGCGGATGTGCCGGGGTGTGAACATCCGGCTCACGAGCTTGCGCAGCCGCGTGTGACGCGGCGGGTCCTGGTTGATCAGCATCAACCGCGTTCCCTCGTCGACCGGCCCGATGAACGCGCCGCCCGCGTACGACGAGAACGTCTCGGGATCGCGTTCGACCGCCATGACGTCGTCCCACCGCGTCAGCGCCCAGAAGCCGGGACCGTCGGACTCCACGTGGTCGACCCAGGCCACCGGGTGCTCGCGCCGGAGGAAGTCGAAGTATTCGTGGGGCGGGCCAGAGAGGAACGTCGCGCCGTCGGCGAGGTCGACGTCTTCGATACGCATTTCGTCCACGCTAGTCCGAAAACCGCCCCGGCTAGAATCGGTTCTAGTTTTCTGCCGGCGTCCCGACGCGAGGTGTCCCCCATGCCCGAGCTGCTCGACCTCAGTACCCAGCACTGCCGCGTCGAGCGCGACGGGCCCGTCGTCATCCTGACGATGAACCGACCCGAAGCGCGCAACGCGCTGAGCCCCGACATGCTCGTCGGCCTCGCCGACGGATTCGATTACGTCGATCGCGAGCCCGAGGTGCGGGTGGCGATCCTCACCGGGGCCGGCGGGCACTTCTCGTCCGGCGCCGATCTCAAGGCGATGTCGACGCCGTCCGACAGCGACCACGTGCGGTCGCGCATGGCCGAGGAGCCGAACCTGCACTGGAAGGCCCTGCTGCGCGACTACCGCCTCTCGAAGCCGCTCGTCGCCGCGGTCGAAGGGTACGCCGTAGCCGGCGGAACCGAGATGCTGCAGGGAACCGACCTCCGCGTCGCCGCCGACACCGCCACCTTCGGAGTGTGGGAGGCGAAGCGCGCGCTGTTCCCCCTCGGTGGGTCGGCGGTGCGTCTCCCCCGGCAGATTCCCTACGCCCGTGCGATGGACATCCTCCTCACCTGCCGGCCCATCCCCGCGTACGAGGCGCTCCAGCTCGGGCTCATCAGCCGTGTCGTGCCCGAAGGGCACGCACTGGCCGCCGCGCGCGCGGTCGCCGACCAGGTGGCTGCCAATGGGCCGCTGGCGTGCCAGGCCATCCTGCGCGCCTGGCGCGAGACCGAAGGTCTCCCCGACACCGAGGCAATGCAGATCCAGGACAAGATCGGCTGGGAGGTGTTCGCGAGCGAGGACGCCAAGGAGGGCCCGCGCGCGTTCGCGGAGAAGCGGCCGCCGAGCTACAAGGGCAGGTGATGGAGCTCGATGACAGCGCGCCGGGCGACGCGTTCGTCACGAAAGGGCGCGTGCGTCTCGCCGAAGCCGTCCGGCACCTTGTCGACGCCACGCTGACGGCCGAGGCCGCGTCGTCAGAACGGTTGGCGTCGGTGGCCGAGGAGGTCGAGCGGATCGCGGCGGGGTTGCACGGACGCGACGAGCTGGGCGCCCGCCCGTCGGGCGTGCGCGCCCGGCCCGAGACGAACCACGACGACTATCTCCCTCGGAGCCCGCTCGTCGGCGTGGTGAGCCCCCTCGCGCCACCCATCGAGTACGAGGAGCGCGACGGCCGGCTCGTCGGCCGAGGCGTCTTCCATGGCGCCTACGAAGGCCCGCCCGGCTTCGTGCACGGCGGGTGGATCGCTCTCGGGTTCGACGAGATCCTCGGCATGGCGAACATCGCCAGCGGCCACCCGGCGATGACGGGTCGGCTCGGCGTCCGCTACCGCCGCCCGACGCCGTTGCACCGCCCGGTCCTCTTCGAGGGCTGGACCGACCAGGTCGACGGCCGCCGCGTCGTGACCCGCGGGACGCTCACGGTCGACGACGGCGTGACCGCGGAAGCCGAGGGCCTGTTCGTCAAGCTCGACCTGGACAAGGCCGTCGAGTACTTCGGCGAGCACGCGTACGAGCGACGGCAGGTCGCCGACCCGCTCCCGTGACGGTGCCGCGCCCAGTCCGGTGACCTGCACGAATAGAATTTGGCCCCCTACGAGCGGGGCAGGATGAACCGACGCGAATTCCTCCGGACCGCCGGCCTCGTAGGGGGTGCGGTGATCGGTGGTCGCGGCCTCCTCGGGTTCGGGAGCACTGCAAGCGCTTCGACGCGCGGCGCCTCACGCGCACCGATCCTTGCCGGCGCGCAGATCCCGGGCGACAGCGTCCTCAACCACCCGGCGTCGGAGTGCCCGGTCGACACCGTCGTCGTGCTGACGATGGAGAACCGGTCGTTCGACCACTACTTCGGGCACCTGGCGACCGACAAGGAATACCTCGAGACGGGTCGCCGGGCGTACGGGAAGGACTTCGCGCTCGATGGCCGCATCGACGTGAACTACCGCGACGTGTCCGGCGCCAAGGTGGAGACGACGCACGTCGGCGGACTCGGCGACGAGCCGAACCCGTTCCGCGGCTGCCTCCACAACGACCCCGGCCACGGATGGGGTGCGAGCCGGCGGCAGCGCGACGTCGGCTTCCTCGGAGCCGGTACCGGCAACGACCGCTTCGCGATCTCCTACTTCCTGAGCGACGACATCCCCGTGCAGTCGAACCTGGCGCGACGGTTCACGGTCATGGACCACCACCACTCGGCGATCCTCGGGCCGACGTGGCCGAATCGTCAGTATCTCTATGCCGCGCAGTCCGAGGGGTACAAGACGAGCCCCAAGCCCCTCGACGTCGGCGCGTACAGCGCTCCGACGATCTTCGACCGGCTGAACGCGGCCGGCGTCCCCGTCGCCGAGTATTTCATCAACGTGCCGGTGGCGGCCCTGTGGGGCACGCGTTTGAACCCCAACATTCGATCGCTCGACCAGTTCTTCGTGGACGCGCCGCGCGGCGAGCTCCCCGCCGTCACCTTCATCACGCCCGGCATGGGCACGCCGTACCGGACCGACGACCATCCGCAGGGTGACATCACCATCGGTCAGCGGTTCATCCAGGCCATCTTCTCCACGTTCGTGCGATCGCCGCAGTGGCAGCGCGGGATGTTCGTCCTCACCTACGACGAGCACGGCGGGTTCTACGACCACGTGAAGCCACCGGTCGTGCCGGACAACAATGCCAGCAAGGTCGACCACCAGAACTTCGGGCAGGCCGGCTTCCGTGTCCCTTCCGTGCTGGCATCGCCATACGCGCGGCGCAACTACGTCGACCACACGACGTACGACCACACGTCGATCCTTCGCTTCATCGAGTGGCGGTTCCTCGGCGCGCCCCCGCAGGGCCCCGGGCGTGACAACGACAACTGGTTCCTCACCAAGCGCGACCGGAACGCCAACAACTACGGCGCGAGCCTGCGCGCCGGGGATCCCGATCCCGAAGTCGACCTCAATACGCCGCTCGACACGATCCCGCAGGTGCTGCCGAGCTGCGACGACGAGCAACGCACGCGCCAGGCAGGGAAGGACAACCAGACCAACCCGTTCGACGTCTCGGACCGGCTCGAGGGGCTCGCCCGTCAGGTCGACCCCGACGGCTCGACGTTCACGCCGTGGCTCAGACAGACCGACGTCCGCGGCCTGCCGAACCCCCCCGACGACCGCCCACGCTGAGCCCGTCCGCGGACGTCACGTACAGTCCGCGGAGAGATGTCGCCCGTGAACCGCCGCGAGTTCCTGCGCGCCGCCGGCCTCCTCGGCGGGGCGGCGATGCTCGGCGGTCCCGGTCTCCTGGCGTGCACCGGAGACTCCGCGACGCGGGCTGCGAGCGCCGCGCACGTTCCCCGGCTCCCGCTGCCGCCCGACAGCATGCTCGGCCACCCGGCGACGGAGTCCCCCGTCGACACCGTCGTCGTCCTCATGATGGAGAACCGTTCCTTCGACCACTACCTCGGTTGGCTCGGGGAGGACGAGGGATACGTCGACGACGGCCGCCGCCGGTACGGGAAGGACTTCCACGTCAACGCGCGCATCCACGAGAAGTATCGCGATCCATTGGGCGAGGAGGTTCCGACCCAATACACGCTCAGTCTCACGGAGGATTCCAGCCCGTACCGCGGGTGCGACCACCTGGGCCCCGGTCACAGCTGGGACGCAGGGCGTGCGCAACGTGACTTCGGATTTCTCGCCCCCGGCACGCACAACGACGACTTCGCCACCAGCTACTACCTCGACACCGACGTCCCCGTGCACGCGCAGATGGCCCGGCGGTTCACGGTCCTGGACCGCCACCACGCGTCGGTGCTCGGACCGACGTTCCCCAACCGCATGTACCTGTATTCCGCTCAGTCCGAAGGCCTCAAGACGAGCCCGATCCCCCTCGACCAGGGCATCTACCGCGCGCCGACCATCCTCGACGCGCTCGATCGGGCCGGAGTCCCGGTCGTGGAGTACTTCGTCGATCTCCCGACCTCGCTCTTGTGGGGGCCTCGAATGTTCCCTCACGTCCGTCGTATGGACGCGTACTTCGAGGACGCAGGCGCGGGCACCCTCCCGAACGTCACGTTCGTGACGCCTCAGTTCGGCGGGCCCTACCGGACCGACAACCACCCGCACGGCACCATCGAGCTCGGGCAACGCTTCGTCGACGCCGTCTTCGCCGCCTTCCTCCGGTCACCACAGTGGCAGCGCGGCCTGTTCGTGCTCGTGTACGACGAGTGGGGTGGCTTCTTCGATCACGTGCGTCCGCCGGTCGTGCCCGATGAGCGGTCGAGCCGGGACGATCTCGAGAACTTCGGGCAGACGGGCTTCCGCGTGCCGTCGATCCTGGCGTCGCCCTACGCACGACGGGGATACGTGGACCACAACCTCTACGACCATGCGTCGATCATCAGGTTCTTGGAGTGGCGGTTTCTGGGCGCGCCCCCACAGGGTCCTGGGCGGCGTGGCGACGATTGGTTCCTCACCAGGCGCGACCGGTTCGCGAACAACCTCGGTGCGAGCCTCCGGTCTCGTCACCCCGAACCGGGCGCCGAGATCCTGACGCCCGCCCCGAGGGAGATCTCCGCGCCGTGTGACGACGCGCGGCGCGTGGAGCGCAAGGGTCCGGACGAGGTTCCCGATCCCTTCGCGCGGTCGGAATTGCTGACCACCATCGTCCGGGAGCGTTTCCCGAGGGTCGCCTACCGGCCGTGGCTGGAGGGCACCAACCTCCAGGCCGTCCCGACGATCGATCCCGACGACGCCGCCTGACAACACGCGGTCGATTCAGCGGTCGAGCAGTGGCTTCACGCGCTCGCCGAGGGCGGTGGCGTTGTCGGGGTCGGACGAGTCGACGGGGCCGGCGATGACCCATTCGGCGCCGGCGTCGCCGTACGCGCGCAGAACGTCGGCGACGCGCTCCGGTCCGCCGATCGCCGCCCCGGGGTCGCCGCCCAGTCGTTGGGCCTTCGCGTGCGCGTCACGTTCGGTTGCCCCGAGGACGATCTGACCCGCCCAGGACACCGTGAACGGCTGACGCGTGTGCATATCGCGCAGGGCGCCCGCTTCGCGCTCGAACAGCGCCGGCGTCGCGCCCCAGCGGTTCCAGCCATCCGCCCGCGCCGCGATCGCGCCCACGGCGGCGGAGGCGCCGCCGACCCACACGGGATATCCGCGGTCGATCGCGGCGTCGACGGCTCCGTCGAGCACGGCGATGCGCTCCTCGAACGTGCCGAAGGGGAGGCCGAACGTCTCGTTCTCCTCTTGGCTCTGGCTGTCCCCGGCGCCGATCGTCGCGATCAGCCGCCCGGGCGCGATCCGGGCGAGCGAGTCGAGGGCGGCGGCCAAGGAGGCGGCCGGTCGGAGCGACGCCCGCGCCGCGAGCGGGCCGAAGGCGATGCGGCTCGTCTCGGCGGCGACGGCGCCGAGGAGCGTCATTCCCTCGAGCGCCGGCCGCAGCGCGCCGTCACGGGCCCGCCGGAACAGATGGTCGAAGCCGAACACGCCGTCCAGGCCCGACGCCTCGGCGGCGCGGGCCACGGCGAGCGCCGGCTCGGGATCGTCGCGGAAGTTCGGGAGGGTGACGCCGAGCTTCATTTCGTCCACACGCCGGCACGGCCCGGCTCGAGGTCCCGCGCGCGCGCGGCGGCACCGATCACGCCCGCGCGCTCGCCGAGCTCCGCGGGCACGATCGGGATCATGGGCCGGTACTCCGCTCCCTCGATGTCGCGCGCGAACGCGTCGCGCACGGGCGTCAGCAGTGTGTCGCCCAGCTCGACGAGCCCGCCCGAGATCACGATGCGCTCCGGGTCGAGGATGTTGGCGAGCCCCGCCAGCCCGACGGACACGTAGCCCGCGTACTCGTCCAGCAGAGCGCGACCGTCCGGCTCACCTGCCTGGGCGGAATCGCCGACGTGCAGGCCGGTGACGGCCTCGGGATCGCCGCCGGCGCGTGCGAGGACCCCCGGTGCGCGGCCGTCGCGCGCCCACTGCCGCCCCATGCGCCCCAGCGCGTGCCCGGATGCGAACGCCTCCCAGTGGCCGCGTTCCCCGCACGCGCACATGGGGCCGTCGGGGTCGATCTGGAAGTGGCCGACCTCGGCCGCGAAGCCGTGCGCGCCGCGGATGACGCGGCCGCGCGCCACGATGCCGCCGCCGATCCCGGAGCCGAGCGTGATCATCAGCGCGTACAGCGCGCCGCGCGCGGCGCCGTGCACGATCTCGCCCCA
>DATFVT010000119.1:0-2312 GCA_035260105.1 Acidimicrobiia bacterium | reverse complement strand
GGGAGCTCGGCCAGCTGGAGATACGTCTTGTGCCCGGCGATGCTCACGAGGCCGCCGATCGGCACGATGCTGAAGGCGAGGAACGCGGGCAGGATCGACAGGTACGGCGCGATGAGGAACACCGGCTTGTCGGCGCTGCGCGGGATCGACTGCTCCTTGAAGAACAGCTTGATGCCGTCGGCCAGGGTCTGGAGGATGCCGAACGGCCCCGCGTTGTACGGGCCGACCCGGTTCTGCATGTCGGCGATGACCTTGCGCAGGAACCAGATGTAGAAGAGGACGGCGATCAGGAGCAGCGCGAACGTCGCGATCGTCTTCCCGATGACGATCAGGACGACCGTCAGGTCGATGTCGCCGCCGACGAGCGGGTCGACGAACGTCACGAGGCCGAGCCCACGGTCTCCAGCCGCACGTCCGTGACGGCGGCGCCGGCGTCGATCAGGTCGCCCGCGCCCGGCCCGGGCTGGTTGAACGTGAGGAAGGCGATCCCACGGGGGATCCCCGGTGCCGCGCGCACGGGCAGGACCACCGAGCCCCGCCCGCTCGTCGCCTGGACGGTGTCGCCGTCGGCGATCCCGATCCGGTCGCGGTCGCTCGAGTGGACGAGCAGCGTCGCCCCTTCGGCGAGCGGCGCCAGCGACGGTGAGGCTGCGCTGACGCGCCCGGCGTCGTAGAGCTTGCGGCCGGACACGAGCCGGAGAGCGTACGCGTCGCGGGGCTGAGCGGGCGCCCGACCGGTCTCACGGTCCCACTCGTGGAGCGGCGGGCCTGCCGCCACTGCTTCGCGCGCGGTGCGGCCGAGCGCCTCGGCCTCCTCGTGCGACGCCGCCGGGGGCTCGACCTCCGTCAGGCCCGGCTTCACGGTGGTCGTCGATCCGGTGCCGGTGGACTCGACGACCCCCGTGCCCACGTGCGACGTCAGCGCCTCGTCCGATGCGATCGTCCCGGGGCGGATCGGCTCCCACGAGGCGTCCGTGAGCGGCACGCCCCCGGCGTCGAGGACCAGCTCGTCGTGATGGTCGCCGAGCGGCAACACGATGCCGTCACGCGCCCGGCCGAGCAGGCGGGTGTCGACGCCGGCGAAGGCGGGCGCGACGCGCGCGATCTCGTCCAGCACCTCGGGCACGGTCTCGAGGTCGAAGTCGGCGTCGAAGCGTGCCGCCAGCTCCACCGCGATCCGCCAGTCGGACATCACCGTTCCCTCGGGCGAGACCTGCTGCGAGAGTCGCTGCACGCGGCCCTCGATGTTGGACGCGGTGCCGGGCTTCTCCGCCCACACCGTCACCGGGAGGAAGACGTTCGCGCCGCGTGTGCTCTCGGTCAGGAAGGCGTCGCACGCGACGACGAAATCGACGTTCGCGAGCGCGTCGCGTGCGAGCCGGCGGTCGGGGAAGTCGGCGATCGGGTCGGCGTCGAGCAGCACGAGGCCGTGCAGCTGCCCGTCCGCGGCAGCCTGGAGGATCCCCGCCGCGTCGAGGCCGCGCCGGCCCGGCACTTGCCCCCAGGCGTCGGCAAAGCGCTCGCGCCCGGCGTCGAGCGTGACGCGCCCGGGAAGGAACCCGGGGGCCAGCCCGAGGTCGAGGGCGCCGTGCACGTTCGACCGGCGCAGCGCGGAGAGGAACCTGGTGCCCGGGCGCCCGGCCAGCACCGCGGCGGCGCGCACCACCGAGTCGGAGGCCTCGGCCATCGAAGGCCGGCCGAGGATCACCACGACGTCGCCGTCGCGACCCTCGAGGGCGGCGCCGGCCCGGTCGATCTGCTCGTCGCCGGTGCGGTCGCCGTCGAAGGCCCGCACGAGGCTCGCGACCACCTCGTGCTCCTCGCCCGGCACGTAGCGGACGGCGGCGTCCGCGTACCGCGTCAGGCCGTGATCGCAGGCCGCCACGTCGATCAGCGGCACGCCGAGCTCCTCGGCGGCCTCGCGGACTCGGAGGAACAGGATGGGCAGCTCCTCCTTGAGGTCGGGCGCGAGCAGCACGATGGCGGCGGCGCGGTCGCAGTCGGCGATCGTCGCCCGCGGCACGCCGAGCACCACGTCCGCGGGGAGCCCGTCGCCGAGCTGGGCGTCGACGTGATCGGTGCCGATCACACCCTTGGCGAACCGGACCCAGGCGTAGGCGTCCTCGTTCGTGCCCCGCCCGCCGCCGAGCACCGCGACGCCCTCGGAGCCATGGACGTCGAGGGCCTTGCGCAACCCGTCGGCGGCGGCGTCGAGCGCCTCCGGCCACGACGTCTCGATCAGGTCACCGCCCTTGCGGACCAGCGGGGCGCGCACGCGGTCGTCGGCGTGCACCCACTCGTAGCCGTACCGG
>DATFVT010000118.1:0-2876 GCA_035260105.1 Acidimicrobiia bacterium | reverse complement strand
CGTCGACAGACTGCCCAAGTGTCGGCTGGCAACAGCGACGTTCGCCTTCAGCCGGCTGCCTACTCAACCGAACTCAACATACCCCCGCGTGGGCCGGCGTCAATCCTCATGCGGCGCAAAGGGCCCGCGGCCCATCTGCTCTCGCACGGGCACGACCGTCGGGTTGGTCAAGCTGCGGCGCTGCCAGTTGGCGCCGTCGACGACCAGGGTGTGCCCCGAGATGAAGCGGCCGAACGGCGAGGCGAGGAACGTCGCTGCCCAGCCCAGCTCCTGGCGACGGCCGACGCGCATCGCCGGCTGGGCTGCGTCCTTGTCGTCGGTGCGGTCGAGGTTCCCGCGGATGTCGGCGGTCATGTCCTCGTGAGGGAAGAGCCCCGGCACGAGCACGTTCACCTGGATTCCGTAGGGCCCCCACTCGACGGCGAGCGACTCGGTGAGGTTCTTCACCCCCGCCTTCGCCGCGGCCGAGTGCGCGAACCCCGGTCCGCCCGTCCACGCGTACGACGCGCCGACGTTGACGATCGAGCCCGGCGACCCGGCGGCGAGGTGCCGGCGGGCGAACTCGCGGGCGCAGAGGAACGTGCCGTTGAGCGTGATGTCTACGACCGCCCGCCACGCGTTGGGAGACATGTCCTCGGCCGGGACCGGAAAGTTGGCGGCCGCGTTGTTGACGAGCACGCCCGGCAACCCCACTTCGGCCTCGGCGGTGTCGAAGGTCGTCGCAATGTCCTCGGGACGGCGGATGTCGCAGGGCACGGTGAGCACGCGGGCGCCGATCGACTCGATCGCCTCGCGCCCGGCAGCGAGGTGCTCCTCCTTGCGGCTGGCGATCAGGATGGCGGCGCCGAGGCGGGCGAACTCGGCCGCGATCGCCTTGCCGAGCCCGGTGCCGCCTCCGGTGACGAGCACCGCTACGCCGTCGTAGGTGCCGCCCGGGAGGGCCGACGCGCCGACGCCCGGCGGCTCGGGCAGGCCGATCACGTCGCTCATCGGGGTCAGCTGCCCGTGTAGCGCGGCTCGCGGTCCTCGGCGCGCGCGGCCCGGAGCTCGGCGATGTCGTCGCTCTTGTTGACGAACGTCTGGTAGATCATCTCGTCGGCCATCGACGACCGGATCGTCGGAACCGCGAGATGGCGGATGACCTCGCGGGCCATCTTCACCGTCACTGCGGGAAGCGACGCCATGTGCTCCGCCACCTCGCGCACGGTGGCGTCGAGCGCGTCCTCGGCGACGACGCGGCTCACGACCCCGTGCGTGAGCGCCTCTGGAGCCGTGAGCACGCGGCTCGTGAGGACGAGGTCGCTCACGAGCCCGGCCCCGGCCATCTCGAACAGGGCCCCGACGCCCCCGGTGTCGGGGATGACGCCGTACGTCAGCTCGGGAAGACGGAAGCGTGCTCCGTCGGCCGCGATGCGCAAGTCGCACAGCAACGCACGCTGGAACGCCGCGCCCATCACCCACCCCTTGCACGCGACGATCACGGGAGCGTCGAGGTCCCAGAGCTGCTGGATGCCGCGATGGCCACGCCGCATCAGCTCGTGGTGCGAGAGCGGAACCTGGTGGGAGCCGATCGCGCTCACGTCGCGGCCGGACGAGAACGACTTCCCCTCACCCCGCCAGATGATCGCCCGGATCTCCGGCCGGGTCCGCAGCTCCTCCAGGATCTCGAAGAGGAGCGCGTCCATCTCGTCGTCGAACGCGTTGTGCTTGTCCGGGTTGTCGTTCGTGATGGTCGCGATCGCGCCCTCGAGCTCGAGCCGCACCCGGTCGGTCACGGATCGAAACCCTAGACAAACGCGCTGCGAGGTCCCAGAGAGGCGGCGGCGGGAATCGAACCCGCGTACAAGGTTTTGCAGACCTCTGCCTGTGCCACTCGGCTACGCCGCCGGAACGGTCGAGGTTACCGGCTCGCCTTCAGCGGGCCGCGGGAACGCGGAACGAGGCGGGCGCGAAGATGACCGTCTTGAGCGTCCGGGTGATGGGCAGGGGGAAGATTTCCGTGTCCATCGCCGTCATCGTCATCGGGGCCTTCATCGCCGCCGCACCGGCCGCGGCGATATCAGCCTCCCGGGACGTCTCATCGTCCTCGGGGGACGGCGGACGTCGCGTCGCCGCGATCGGGACGATCGCCGTCGGGCGCAGCGAGCAGACCTTCGTCGACGAGACGCGCCCGACCCGCGCCAACGGCACCTTCGCCGGCGCACCGAACCGCACGCTGCACACCACGATCTACTACCCGGCCCGCGGGAAGACGGGCGGCGCCGTGGTCCCCGACGCCGCTCCGGACAGGAAGCACGGCCCGTACCCGCTGATCCTGTACAGCCACGGCCACAGCTCCTTCGGCGCCGAGTTCGAACCGCTGCTGCGGCAGTGGGCGTCGGCGGGCTACGTGGTCGCCGCCCCCGACTACCCGCTGTCGAAGGAGAACGCGCCCGGCGGCCCGACCGCAGCCGACCTGCCCGAGCAGCCCGCCGATGCACGGTTCGTCATCGACCAGGTGCTGGCGCTGACGGCGAAGCGGTCGGGGCCGCTCGCGGGCGTCGTCGACGCGAAGCGGATCGGCGCGTCCGGTCACTCACTCGGTGCGATGACGACCTACCGGCTCGTCTACGACACGTGCTGCGCCGACAAGCGCATCAAGGCGGCCGCGCCGATGTCAGGCCTCGCGGGTGGCCCGCCGGAGTTCTTCACCGGCATCTCGACACCCCTGCTCGCCGAGCACGGCGACGCGGACGGGACCCTCCCCTACCAGGGCGGCGCCGACGCGTTCGCCAAGGCGAGCGCGCCGAAGTACTTCCTCACGCTCATCGGCGGCGGCCACACGCCGCCCTACCGCGGCGCGCCCGAGCCGGCGCCGACGACGGTCGCGCACGTTA
>DATFVT010000117.1:0-6899 GCA_035260105.1 Acidimicrobiia bacterium | reverse complement strand
GGGTACTTCATCGTGAGCTTCGAGCCGATGTTGCCGTCGATCCACTCGACGGTCGCCTCGCGCTCCGCCCGGGCCCGCTTCGTGACGAGGTTGTAGACGTTCGGCGACCAGTTCTGGATCGTCGTGTACCGGATCCGCGCGCCGGGCTTGGCGACGAGCTCGACGACGGCCGAGTGAAGCGAGTCACTGGTATAGATCGGCGCCGAACAGCCCTCGACGTAGTGCACCGACGCGCCCTCGTCGGCGATGATCAGCGTCCGCTCGAACTGCCCCGCGTTCTCGGCGTTGATGCGGAAGTACGCCTGGAGCGGCATCTCGACGTGCACGCCCGGCGGCACGTAGATGAACGACCCGCCCGACCACACGGTGGAGTTGAGCGCGGCGAACTTGTTGTCGCCGGGCGGGATGACCGTGGCGAAGTGCTCGCGCACGATCTCGGGGTACTCGCGCACCGCGGTGTCCATGTCGGTGAAGAGGACGCCCTGCTTGGCGAGCTCCTCACGGTTCTTGTGGTAGACGGTCTCGCTCTCGAACTGCGCGGTGACGCCGGCGAGGTACTTGCGCTCCGCCTCGGGGATGCCGAGCTTCTCGTACGTCGCCTTCATCGACTCGGGGAGCATGTCCCAGCTGTCGGCGACCTCTCCCTTGTCGGTCGGCTTCAGGTAGTAGTAGATGTCGTCGAAGTCGATGGTCGGCATGTTCTTCGCGAACCACTCGAGCATCGGCTTGCGCTCGAACCGCTTCAGCGCCTTGAGCCGGAAGTCGCGCATCCAGTCCGGCTCGTTCTTCTGGCCGGAGATCTCGCGGACGATCTCCTCGTTGAGGCCCTTCTTCGGGATGAAGGCGTAGTCGTCCGTGCTGTCGGACCAGCCGAGCTTGTACTTGCCGAGATCGATGCCGCTGACTGCCATAGGCCCTTGCCTCCGCTACCGGGTGGCGGTCTCAGGAGTGGGAATGCCCCGGGAGAAGGGATCCGGGGGGATTTTCACTACGCAGATAGTAACAATCCCGGCGGCCCGGGAACAATTCCCCGCCATCGATTGCTCGGCCGGTGCCCCGGCGGGGCCCGGCCCGGGGTCAGGGCTCCTTGGCCGAGGTCTGGCGGGCCGGCGTCGTGGTCGTGGTCGGCCCCGCCACCCCGGCGCCACTCCCACCGGAGGCCTGCTGGGCCCGGTTGATGAGGTCACCGACCTGGTTGACCAACTGCTGATACGTACCCAGGTCGCCGTTCCGCAAGGCATCCTGCGCCTGCTGATACTTCGTCGCCGCCTGGTTCAGCAGGTCCTGGACGTTCCCGCTCGGCGAGGACGGCGCCGGGGTCGTCGGCGTGCCTTCGCCGGGCAGCGGCTGCGACGGCGCCTGACCGAACAGCTGGGCGAGGCCGTCGTTCACGGTCGAGGCCAGCACCGGGTCCGCGCCGCCGTAGGCCACGACCACGAACCGGAACTGGGGATAGCTCGAGGCCCCGGCGGCCTGCACGTAGAAGGGACGGATGTAGAGGATCGAGTTCCCCACCGGGATGAGCTGCAGGCTGCCCTGGATGACGGTCGAGCCCTGCTGGTTCAACAGCGTCAGGTTGCGGGACACCTCGGGCGTGCTCTTGATGCGGTTGTCGATCTGGACCGGCCCGAGCACCGACTCGCCCTGCGGCATCTCGAACGCGGTGATCTTCCCGTAGTCCCCCGGGTCGGAGCTCGCAGTCATGAACGACACCAGGCGCGTCTGTTTGTTGCCGGCGGACACCGGCACGAACGGCTGCAGGATGATGAAGCTGGGCTGCTGCTGTCCGGGCTGGTTGATGTACAGGTAGTAGGGCCGCATTCGATCGCCGGTCGACGTCGCCCCCCGTCGCTGGTCGCTCGGCGCCGTCGCCGTCGCGCTCCGGAGCTGGGCGGCCGTGAGCTGACCCGAGCCGGGATCGGGTGAGAGCAACCACTTGGCGCTGCCCTGGTAGAAGCGCCGGCTCTCGGTGACGTGGTAGCGGGCGTAGACGTCGGACTGCACCCGGAACAGGTCCTCCGGGTAGCGCAGGTGCGCCCGCAGGTCCTTCGGCATCTTGCCGAAGTCCGTGAACAGGTTGGGGAACGCCTCCCGGTACGAGCGGATCAACGGGTCCTTGTTGTCGATGACGTAGAACTTCACCGTCCCGTCGTAGGCGTCGACCGTCGCCTTCACGGAGTTGCGCACGTAGTTGAACCTGTGGTTGAGGCCGGTGTCGCTGGGGCCCGAGGTCTTCTGTGAATACGGGAAGCGATTCGTCGTCGTGTACGCATCGAGGACCCAGACGACGCGACCGCCCGTGACCACCGGGTACGGATCGGCGTCGTAGTCGAGGAACGGCGCCAGCTTCTCGACACGATCCTTGACGTCGCGGACGTAGAGCACCTTGGTCTTGCTGTCGACCTGCCCCGAGATGAGGGGGTTGATGTCGCCGAACCGCAACGCGAACGCGAGCCGGCGGATGGGGTTGTCGAGGTTGACGCCGTCCTTGCCCTGGTAGCGGGTGGTGGCGTCGGCGCGTCCGGGCCGGGAGTAGTTGAACTCGCGCTGCTTCGCGTCGACGAGCGCGTACCCGGGCTGGTGCTCGCCGAAGTACAGGCCGGGCTGGTTGAGCGTGATCGGGGCGTCCTTGGCGACCGGGATGCCGCTCAGGAGGAACTGCGGGTTGCCGTCACTCTCGGCCATGTTCGTCGGCGACGACACGATGCCATAACCGTGCGTGTAGACCAGGTGCTGGTTCACCCACGACTGGCTCGGCAGCTCACCCTGGTTGATCTCGCGCGCCGAGAGCACGACCTGGCGCGTCTGGTCCCCGATCGGGTAGCGATCGATGTCGACGTCGTCGATCTTGTAGAAGGTCTGAAGCCCCTGGAGTGACTGGTACGTCGACTGGATCACAGCCGGGTCCCAGAGGCGGGCGTTGTCGATGGACGCGATGTTCTGGTTGACGACAGTCGCGTCGAGGTTCTGTTGATAGTCGAACGGTTTGTTCTCGACACCTTGAAGATTGAAAGCGGATCGCGTCGCCGCGATGTTGCGCTCGATGTAGCGCTGCTCGTTCTGGAACTCGTTCGGCTCGACGCGGAACTTCTGGACGCCCGCCGGATAGATCGTGCCGATCACGATCGACACGAACCCCCAGAGCCCCACGGCGATGATCGGCAGCACCCAACCGCGTCGCCAGATGTTCCAGATGAACAGTCCGGCGGCGACGATCGAGATGAAGATCAGCAGGTTCAGCGCCGGCAGCTGCGCCTTGACGTCGGTATAGCTCGCGCCCGTGACCACACCCCGTTCCGAGAAGTCGAGGTTGAAGCGGTCGAGGTAGTACTGGGCCGTCTTGACGAGCGCCATGACGGCGAGGATCACCGACAGGTGCGCCTTCACCTGCGGCGTCACGCGCTGGAACGGGCTCTGGAACCGGATCCCCCCGTTCAGGTAGTGCGCCACGGCAGTGACGATCAGCACGATGACCAGCCCGGCGAAGAGCCAGTCGGCGATGAAGCGCAGGAACGGCAGCTGGAAGACGTAGAAGCCGATGTCCTGGTTGAACTGCGGGTCCTTGACGCCGAAGTCGACCCGGTGCGTGAACAGCACCCATTCCTGCCATTGCGACGAGACGCCCACGCCCGCGATCAACGCGAAGAACAGGGAGACGCCGACGCGGATCCGTCCCTGGTAGGGCGACACGAACTGCTGGTACCGCTCGACGAGCTCGTCCTCGGGGCCCATCGATCGGTACTTGGGTGCCAGCCGGTCGGCGATCAGCAGACTCGTCAGCATGATCACGAAGAACACGACCGTGAAGACGAGCGCCGGGACGACCTTGGCGGCGAGCAGCTCCCGCCACGTCGCGCCCTGCCCGACGGAGTCGAACCAGAGGAAGTCGGTGTAGAAGCCCGCCAGCCCGCGCAGGCTGAACAGGAGGATCACGAGCAGGATGACCGCTGCGATGATCCACCCGCGCACACGGAAGCCGCGCCGGCGACGTTGGGCTGTGGGCACGCGCATCGGCTGCGAAGCCTACTGCCGGGGTTCTGCGGTTCCCGGTCGCGCGGTCAGGCGTTCATTCGTCGCCGTGCTGTCCGTGCATTTCGTGCACGACGGCGAGCAGGCACCTGCATCCCGGGTGTGCGGGCGGGAACTGCTGCCCGGTGGGAAAGCGCTCTCCGCGCCGTGTCGGCTCGAGCGCGTTGTCGTCGGCGTCGGGGCACTGACCCTGCTCGGCGGGGACCCACCGCAGCCGTGACCCTTCGGGCGCGGCGTCGTAGACGCCGCGTGCGTACACCGCGGCGAGGAGATCGCGAATGCGGCTGTCGAGCTCCTCGCCCTTCCATTCGCGGTAGCGCGCGCCGATGCGGTGGGCGATCACGTCGGGATTCGCGTCGTCGCCGAGTGTCTCCTCGACCACTGTGAGGAGCCGATCACGCAACGGCGTGACGAGCACCTCCACCATGTCCGAGACCATCCGGGGTGACGCACCGTTCACGGGTTCGCCCGTCGACGCGGCTGCCGTACGCGCCGCGACGTACGCCTCGGTGATCGCCGGCGCCAGGACCTCCGACCACGCCTCGACCTGGCTCGCGAGCGGTGGAAGCAGCTTCTCGGCCGTGAGACGGCCGCGCTCGCGGCGCAGCGCGTCGAGGATCTCGTTCTGCTCGTTCTGGAGGACGCGCTTGCTCTGCCGGACGAGCTCCTGCGCGATCGGGGTCAGCAGCTCGTCACGCCGTGCGAGCAGCTCGGGGTCGCCCTCGGTGGACGGGCGCGGCTCGGGCACAGTCTCGACGAGCACCTGTCCCTGCGCCCCGTTCGGCGCCTGCTCGCCGGCGCCGGCGTCGTCGCTGCCGCCGCCGAAGTCGATGCGGGGCTCCTCGACCACGTCGCCGCGCGTCGCGCGGATGCGCTCGAAGAGGGCGTCGACGCTGGTGCCGGCGTCGGACGCCGGTTCCGGCTCCGGCTCGGGCGCGGGCGCGGCGTCGGACGCCGGTTCCGGCTCGGGCGCGGGCGCCGCGGGCTCGGCTTCGGCCGCGGGCACGGGCTCATCGTCCGCTTCCGGCCCGACCTCGGGCCACACGTCCGGCTCGGACTCGGGCTCGGGCGCGGGCTCGGGCTCGGTGTGCCGCACGGGCGGCGCCGGCCCCGCCCGTCCCGGCAGCTCACCCAGGCCGATGCCCGTCGCGGGCGCGGCCCGCGGCCGCGACGGCGCGTCGCGCTCGGCGCGCGCCGGACGCGCTGGGCGCGCCGCGCGCGGGGGCCGGATGCGGGGCCGCTGCTCGGGCGCGAAGACCGGCGCCGCGGGCTCCTCGTCGGCGGCCTTCGCCTCGGCAGGAAACTTGATCGGCGGGCCCGCATCCGCGTCGACGGGCGGGAACGGCCGGCCGGCGCCGAAGTGCGTGAGCATCTCGTTCGCGTCCGACACGGTGTCGCGCACGACACGGTACGCCTCGGCGAAGCGGTCGCGATCGGTACGGAGTTGATCGATGTACGCGCGCAACGTATCGCGCCGGCGGTTGAGGTCGGTCAGGACGCGCTCACGGAGTGCGCGCGCCTCGGCGACCATCTCCCGCCCGCGTTCGCGCGCGGCTTCGACGATCGCGCGCGCGTCCTTGGTCGCCTGCTCGAGCTGTTCGGTGCGGATGCGGGCCGATTCTTCGCGCGCCGCCCGCTCGACCTCCGTCGCCGACTTTCGCGCCCGCTGGGCAACCTTCTCGGCCGAGTCCTCCGCCGAGCGCAAGGTGCGCGCCACCTCGTGGCCGACCTGCTCCACCAGCTGATCCCGTGACGGCAGCGGTGGATGCCGCACTTCGGCCTCGAGATCGGCGATCCGCCGGTTCGCGGCGTCGATCTCGTCGGCGACCCGACGGAGGAGGGCGCGCACCTCCTTCTCGTCGAGGCCCTTGCGGGCCCGGGAGAAGTCCTGCCGCTCGATCTGGGCGGGCGTGAGGCGGTTGGGTTCCGAGCCGGGCTGGCGGGGCTCGTCGATCGACATCGGCGCAACTGTATTGGGGCTATGGGCAGGCCGGGGAGGGAGGTGCCGGCGGCAACCCCGTGTCGGCGCCGCCGAAGCGGTGGAGCTCGGTGAGAGCGTCGTCGAGCGTGCCGATGCCCACCACTTTCATGCCGCCGGCGCGGCTGCGGGCCTCCTTCACCTCGGCGTTCGGTACGAGGAACAGCTTCGCTCCTGCCTGGCGCGCCGTGACCGCCTTCTGCTGGGCGCCGCCGATGGGCCCGACGGACCCGTCGGGCCGGATGGTGCCGGTCACGGCGACGTTCTTCCCGCCCGTGAGGTCGCCGGGCGTGAGCTCGTCGAGGATCGTGAGCGTGAAGGCGAGCCCGGCCGAAGGCCCGCTCACGCGGCCGGTGTCGATCTTCACGTCCACCGGGAAGTCGAACTTCTCCATGCGCGTCGAGCTCTGCACGCCGATCTGGGCGCGGCCCTGGCACGGGCCCTCTGGCGTGGCCCGGGTGTCGACGGCCACCGGGGACGTGGTGCCCTCCCGATCGACGGTGAACGTGACCGGGGCACCGGGGGGTCGGCTCCGCACGATCGGACCGAGCTGGTCCGCCAGCGTGATCGGCTGGCCGTCGACGGCGGTGATGACGTCGCCCACCCGGAGCTTGCCCTGGGCGGGCGACCCCTTCTGCACGGCCGTGACGACGGAGCCCGTCCCCGTCTTCGGGACGGTGTACCCGAGTCGCTCCAGTGCGACCTGCTTGGCCGTCATCTGCGAATCGGCCATCTCGAGCTTGTTCAGCCGCGCGTCCTCGGCCCGTGACCGACCCTGGAGCACGTCGCCCTCCGGGACGACGTCCGTGTCGTCGTCCAGCCAGCCCGAGAGCACCGCGAACGCGTTCGGTCGGTCGCTCGACACCGACACCGTGAGGAACAACAGCTCCCC
>DATFVT010000116.1:0-16987 GCA_035260105.1 Acidimicrobiia bacterium | reverse complement strand
GTCGGGATGCGCCTTCCGGTTCGGCAACGTCGTGGGCCCGCGCCAGACGCACGGGGTGGGCTTCGACTTCCTGCGCAAGCTCCTCGAGGACCCGCACCGGCTCGAGATCCTCGGAGACGGGAGCCAGAGCAAGTCGTACATCCACGTGGACGACGTGCTCGACGCCGTGTTGCTCGCCAACGACATCACCCGCCCGCCCTTCGGTGTCTTCAACGTCGCCACGGGTGACTACATCACGGTGCGCGAGATCGCAGACCTCGCCGTCGAGTGCGCCGGACTACACGGCGGCGACGTCGAGTACGCCTTCGTCGGCGGCGACCGGGGATGGAAGGGCGACGTCCCGGTCGTCCGTTTGAACACCGACCGGATCCAGGCGCTCGGTTGGCGCTGCCACCGCTCGAGCGAGCGCGCGCTCCGGGCCGCCATGGAGCGTATGCTGACGGAGTCGGATCAACTGTTCGGCACCACGAGCGCCTGACCGGCGCGAATCCGAAGCTCGCCGCAGAGAGGTATGGAAATGAACCCGGCTGAGCTCGATGTGAAGCTCTTCGCCGACGGGGCAGATCGCGACGGGATCCTTGCGCTCTACGCGAACCCTCTGATCCGCGGATTCACGACCAATCCCACGCTCATGAGAAAGGCCGGGATCGAGGACTACGAGTGGTTCGCGCGGGACATCCTGCAAGCCGTCCCCGATCGGCCGTTCTCCCTCGAGGTGTTCGCCGACGAGCACAAGGAGATGGAACGCCAGGCCCTCAAGATCTCGGCGTGGGGCGACAACGTGTACGTGAAGATCCCGGTCACGAACACCCGGGGCGAGCCCACCGACCAGCTGCTGCGCCGGTTGTCGCGTAGTGGCGTCAAGGTGAACGTCACCGCGCTGATGACGAGCGGGCAGGTGGCGCGGGTGGCGCGGTGCATCGAGGACGCGCCCGCCGCCTACGTCTCTGTCTTCGCGGGACGAGTCGCCGACAGCGGGCGGGACCCGATCCCGATCATGCGGGAGTCGCTCGAGCTGCTGCACGACCTTCCGCGCGTCGAGTTGATCTGGGCGAGCCCCCGGGAGCTGCTGAACGTCATCCAGGCGCACGAGATCGGATGCGACATCATCACGGTGACGCATGACGTGCTCTCCAAGCTGTCCACTCTCGGGAAGGACCTCGACGAGTTCTCGCTCGACACGGTCCGGATGTTCCACCGGGACGCGGCCGGCGCGCAGTACTCGCTCTAGGCGCCTTCCCGCTCCGCGTACGCCTCGTCGACGACCCGGAACGCGGCGATCGCGTCATCGAGGTCGGCACCGATCGCCGGCTCGCCGTCCAGGTCGGCCAGCACGTCCACGAGCTCGTCCGACCACGACCGGTCCGGATCGGGCCACTCCCGGGTCGTCGTCTCCGGAGGGCCCATCTCGGGCAGCATCGCGTGGCGAGTCAGCCTCTCCGTCCCGTAGCTCCCACCGAGCCCCGTGACCTCGAGCTTCGCGCTGCGGAGGGCGACTTCGACCGAGAAGAGGTTCTTCCACTCCGTCCACGACGCGTGCAGCCAGGCGAACGCCCCGGAACCGGTCCGGAGGGCGAGATAGGCGTTGTCCTCCACCTCGACCGGCCAGAAGTCCGTCCGCAGCTCGGCGAAGGCGAGCTCGACGTCGCCGGCCAGGTAGCGGACCAGGTCGATCAGGTGGAGGCCCTGGTCGATCAGTTCCCCGCCCCCCGAGCGGGCCCGTTGGGCGCGCCACTCGTGCTCGTAGCCGGGACGGCCACCGTGGCCGTACCGGGCGCGGATCCCGAACACGTCCCCGTGTCGACCCGACCGAACCTCCTCCCGCGCCTGCACGACGGCGGGATGGAACCGGTGGTTGAAGCCGACCCGTATGCGCCGGCCGGCAGCCGCGGCGACGCGGCGGAGATCGACGAGCGAGGCGAGGGAGTCCGCGCCGGGCTTCTCGACCAGGACGTCCCGGCCGCCCTGCAGCGCGGCTGTTGCCGCGCCGGCGAGGTCGCGGTGGGGAGTCGCCACGATCACCAGCGACACGTCGGGACGGTCGACGGCGGCTTCGAGGGAGCCGGCAACGGTCGCGCCGGGCCGCATCTCGGCGACGGCGCGCGCCCGCTCGGGGACGGGGTCGAAGACGGTGCGAAGCGCGGTCCCGGCGGGCAACGCCGAGACGCGCTTCGCGCCGACCAGGCCGGCACCGACGATCGAAACCCCTCGCGTCACTGATCGACTTCGGTGAACAGCACGTCGTCGATTCGCCGCAGGGTCATGAGGGACGTCCCGACGAGCTGGTCGCGGCGCGCGACGAGGTCGTCGACGCGATCCCACCGCGCGCTGAGAAGCTTGCCGGTCAACCAGGACGACTCCTCCCCGAGGAGGAAGTGGACCAACGCGAAAAACGAGTCGGTGCAGCCCGTCGCGTCATGATTCCGGACCGCGTCGTCGTGCAGTTGGGGTCCGGCGAGATCAGGTCCCGCGTGCAGGACATCGTCGAGGAACGCCGTCGGCGTGGGCCCGGGCGCGACGGCATTGATCGTGATGCCGTCGCCGATCAGCTCGGGTGCGAGGGCCTCGGTCAGAACGTCGACCGCGGCCTTGCTCGCCGTGTAGGCGCTGACCCGTGGCAGCGGCCGCGGCCCCCCGATGCCTGCACCGGAGAGGTTCACGACGCGACCGCCGCCGCTCCGCCGCATCTGCGGAACGAAGGCGCGGGTAACCGCGAACACGCCGCCGATGTCGACGGCGATCGCCTGCATCCAGCGCTCGGCGTCGACGGCATCGACCGGACCGACGGGACCGAGCACGCCCGCGTTGTTCACGGCCGCCCAGACCGGGCCGTGCTGCTCGGTGATCCGGGACGCGAGCTCGTCGACCGCGTTCGGATCGCTCACGTCGACCGTGTGGCCCGAAGCCCGCCCTCCGACCTGCTCGATCTCGCGCACGGCGTCCTCGATCTCGGCGGTACTGCGGGCGCACAACGCGACCTCGTAGCCCGCCGTGGCGAGGTGCACCGCGAGGGCGCGGCCGAGGCCACGGCCGGCGCCGGTGATCACGCACGCCCGTGCCATCACGTCGACCCGGAAGGACCGCGGACCGGCTGGGCCTCGAGCAGCGAGTCGACGGTCCGCTCGACGGCTTCGCGGATCGTGAAACGGGGACGCCAACCCGTCGCCTGGATACGGGCCGTGTCGAGGAAGATGAACGGGTTGTCGCCCACCCAGCCGCGCCGGCCACCGGAGTACGTGCGGCGTGGATCGACGCCGAGTCGTTCGCAGATCCATCCCGCGGACTCGTCGACCGTGCAGTAGTCGGCGGTGCCGAGGTTGAAGACCTCGAAGCCGCTCGCGCGCCCGAGCCGGCCGAGCATGGCGGCGACGCAGTCGGTCACTTCCAGATAGCTCTTCCGTTGCTTGCCGTCGCCGAGGATGTGCAGATGGTCGGGGTGCTCGACGAGCTGATCGACGAAGTCGCGCACGTGGCCGTGCGAGTAGGCGCGGCCCAGGATCGACACGAACCGGTACACGGTGGCGTTCACACCGAAGCCCTCGACGTAGGCGGCGATGAACCCCTCGGCGCCGAGCTTCGACGCGCCGTACAACGACGTCTGCACGGGGAACGGCGCGTCCTCGGGTGTCGGGATCACGTCGGACTCGCCGTAGATCGAGCCCGTCGACGAGAACACGAGCTGCATGACCCCCGAGTCGCGCACCGCCTCGAGCACGTTGTGTGTCCCGATCACGTTCTGCTCGATGTCGCTCCGCGGCTGCTGCAGGCCGTACCGGACGTCGGCGTTGGCGGCGAGGTGGACGACGGCATCCGCGCCGTCGAACAGCGAGGGCAGCTCCGCCGGCTGCGTCACGACGTCGCAGACCGCCAGAGTCGCGCGGCCGTCGTCGAGCAGATCGCCCAGGTGCTCACGTCGACCGGTCGACAGGTTGTCGACGGCGAGGACGTCGTCACCCCGATCTGCCAGCGCCCGGACGAGGTTCGACCCGATGAACCCGGCGGCGCCGGTGACGACGACCCTCATCCGACGGGCGAGTGGTCCGTGATCGCCGCGACGCACTCGGCCACGTCGGTCCCGACGGCGTCAGCCCGCAGGTCAGGTGGCGGCGATCCCTGCGAGGTCGGGCCCCAGCTGTAGTCGCGTTCGAGCAGCACCGTCCGCACGCCGGCGGCGCGACCGGCGGCGATGTCGACCCACCGGTCGCCGATCAGCCAGCTGCCCGGCAGGTCGACGTCGTGGTCGTGCGCCGCCTGCACGATCAACCCCGGGCGCGGCTTCCGGCAGTCGCAGTCGTCACCGTCGTGCATGCACGTGTAGACGGCGTCGATCGGGAGGAGGTCGCGGAGGTGGTCGTTGATCGCCTCGACCGTGGCTCGTGTGGTCGTCCCTCGCGCCACGTCGGGCTGGTTCGTGATCACGACGAGAACGTACCCAGCCCGCCGCAGCGACGCGAGCGCGCCCACGACACCGGCGGGGATCACGACGTCGTCCACCGACTCCGGCGGCCGCGAGCCTCCGGCGTGGCGGCGCGACTCGGCGATCACGCCGTCACGGTCAAGAAAGGTCGCGGTGCGCTGCACGCTCGTCGATCCGGCGCCGCAGGCGGCCCAGCAGGTCGGTGTCCCGGGCCCACCGCTCGGTCTCGTGCCAGGCGTCCTCGCTCCCGATGTCGTGGAAGCGCTCCTGGACGACCCACGCCGCCAGCGTCCGGGACACGACCGCCTCCCGGAGCACGTCGGTGAGATCGAAGGCCGTCCCGCTCGCCCGGTTCGCGAAGAGCTCGTGGCGGAGCAGGAGCATCCCGTAGTCGATGTACTCGTGCGATCCGGCCGGCGCGCCCTTGTCGTAGGTCGTGACGAGCATCTCGTCGCCGATCGACGCGTTGCTCCGGGCCCAGCGGTCGGCGTTCCGCAGCACGGTCATCACGCCACGCATCCGCGGCGTGCGCCGGAGCCGCTCTTCGGCCGGCTCGAGGTCGACGTCGAGGAGGGTGTCGCCGTACGTCACCCAGAACGGGTCCGGAAGTGTGCTCAGCGCCCGCCGGATCGCGCCGCCCGTCCCCAGCAGCTCGGGCCCGTCGTCGACGAGCTCCACCGGCACCCCGCCGGGGCCACCGGGGCCGACGTGGGCGCGAAGCGCGTCGGCGCCGTGGCCCACCAGGACGACGACCTGGTCGGCGCCGGCGGCGACGAGCTCGGCCAGCTTGACGTCGATGAACGGTTCTCCGCACACGGGCAGCATCGCCTTCGGCGATTCGGAGCCCGTGAGGTGCGCGACCCGCGTGCCCAGCCCGCCGGCGAGGACCGCGACGCCGCGCGTCATCCCGAGATGACGGTCGTGGCGCCGTGGTAGTCGAGCGAGAAGCGGACTTCGGGGAGCCCGAGCCCGGCCATCGCGTCCCTCAGGTCCGACTTGGCCTCCGCGTAGAACAGCAGGAAGCCGCCCCCGCCCGCCCCGACGAGCTTGCCGCCCGCCGCGCCGGCGTCCACGCCCCGCATGATCCACTCGTCGATCTGCCGGTGCGTCGGGGTCCGTGATCGATCCAGCTTCAGTCGCCACTGGCGCGTCAGGAGATCGCCGAACGCGCCGAGGTCGCCGCCGGTCAGCGCGTCCATGGTCTCGTAGCCGATGGCGCGCACCGCGTCGAGGTTCTCGTCCAGCTTCGTCGACGACTCCCCCGCCGCGGATTGCTCCATGGCCAGCGCATCCGACGCCGTCCGACGGATGCCGGTGTAGAAGAGCATGAGGTTGTCCTCGATCCTGTGCCGCACCGGCTCGGCGAGCGGTACGGGGAGCACCGCCACGCTCTCGTCGGCGTGGAACTCGAACGCCGTGAGGCCGCCGATCGCCGCGATGTACGGGTCCTGCTTGCCGGACGGCTCGCCGAGGCGCCCGATCTCGATCTCGCACGCCCGGGCGGCGATGCTCTCGTTCGACTCGATCTCGTGGCGGTAGGCGTGGAGCGCCTTGAGCACGCCGACGGTGAACGCCCCCGACGACCCGAGCCCCGTTCCCGCAGGGATGTCCGCCATCGAGGAGATCTCGACCGAGGAGTGCACGTTCGTCGCCAGCATGCACTCGCGCAGGAGCGGGTGCGAAGCCTCCTCGGGTCGCGTGAGCCGCTCGAGGTGGGAGTACTTGAGGAGGATGCTCTCGTCGAAGGTGCTGTTGACCGCGATGTAGATGTACTTCGAGATCGCGGCCGCGATGAGGAAGCCCTTGCCCGCCTTTCGGTAGTACGAGGGCAGGTCGGTGCCGCCGCCTCCCAACGAGATCCGCATCGGCGTCCGGGTGATGATCATGGCCGAGTCGGTGTTCCTACCGGGGGGACGGGACGGTCACCGACTCCCACTTCGCCTCGTTGGCGGCGAGCTTCGGATGCGAGACGATGAGGTGCCACACGACGGCCTGCAGGCCCTCCGTCTGCGGCGTCACGAGGCCGGGCTCACCGGTCGGGATCACGACGCACGCGTCGGCGACGCGGGCGAGCTCGCCGCCGTCGCGACCGGCGACGCCTGCGATCCGCGCTCCCCGCTCGCGCGCGAGGTGCATCGCCTCGACGAGGTTGACGCTGATGCCCCGCTCGACGTCACCGCCGCCGACGGAGAACGCGAACAGGCAGTCGTCGCCGCGAAGACGAGAGGCCCTCAGCCAGTCGGCGTACGACGACTGCCAGCCCTCGTCGTTGATCCGAGCCGTGAGCTCGGACACGTTGTCGGTTACCGAGTACGACTCGATGTCGCAGAGCTTGCGGAAGTCGCAGGCAGCGTGGGACGCGTGGCCGGCACCGCCTCCGGACCCGCACAGGAAGAGCCTCCCGCCACGAGCGCGGGTCGCGGCGAGCACCTCGACGACGGCCTCGAGCTGGACACGGTCGAGCCGCTGGACGACGGCCGCGGTGTCGTCGAGAAATTGTTCAGCGAAGGTGGGCATCGTCACCGATCCTTGGACGAACAACGCGATGGTAGTAGTCCGTCCGCTTGGGGCCCGAGCCAAGCTGCACAGATGGGCGCCTCTAGGATGGCCGGTCGACTGTGAACGACCACCGAGCGAAGCGCTTCTTGCGAAGTCGGGCCGGCGTTCGCGCCGTGATCGTCGCCGCCGTCCTCTTCCTCACGTACGCGTTCTTCTATCAGGCGGGGGGCTGGAACCAGAACTCGCGCTTCGACCTCGTACGGGCCGCCGTCGAGGAGCGCACCCTGCGCATCGACGACTACCACACGAACACGGGTGACAAGGCGCTCATCGACGGGCACTACTACTCCGACAAGGCCCCCGGTCTCGCGCTGATCTCGATCCCGCCCGTCGCCCTGGCCCGACCGGTGCTGGACGCGGTCGGAATCGACTCGGCCGGCCCCACGGCGCTGACGCTGCTCACCTATCTCGTCACGCTCCTCGGCGTCGCCCTCCCCACCGCGCTCGCCGCCTTCGGGATCTTCTGGCTCGCCCGACGTCTCGGATCGAGCTCGGCGGGCGCGACGTTCGCCGCGCTCGCGTTCGGCATCGCCACGCCCATCTGGGCGTACGCGACGTTGTTCTGGGGGCACGCGCTCACCGCCGCGCTCCTGTTGGGCGGCTTCGCGGCGGCGGTGTCCCTGCGCGAGCGCGGCAGCCCGCGCCGCGATGTGCTCCTCGGCGGCCTCGTCGGCGTGGGTGCCGGCTGGGCCGTCGTCTCGGAGTTCACCGCCGCGATCCCGGCCGTGCTCATCGCGGCGCTGGCGGCGAAGCACGTCTGGGACCGCGCTGACGCACCCCGCGCGCGCGTCCTCCTCGCCATCGTGGGAGGCGCGTTCGCCTGGGGCATCGTGCTGATGGGTCACAACGTGCTCGCGTTCGGGTCGCCGTTCGAGTTCGGCTACACGCACACCGTGAACTTCCCCCAGATGAAGCAAGGCTTCTTCGGCGTCTCGACGCCCGACCTCAGCGTCCTCGGCGAGATCCTCTTCGGGCGCTATCGCGGGTTGCTGTACCTCGCGCCGGTCGTCGCCGCCGCGCCGATCGGGCTCTACCTGCTCGGGAAGAAGCGCGAACTGTGGCCCACGATCGCGGTCGCCGGGCTGATCCCGATCTATTACGTGCTGGTCAACGCGGGCTACGCGACGTGGGACGGCGGGTGGACGTACGGCCCCCGTTTCCTTGCGCCGGCGATCCCGTTCTTGTGCTTCCCGCTCGCGTTCGCGTGGACCCGTGGATGGGTGCTCCTGCGGCTGCCGCTGGTGGCGCTGCTCCTCTGGGGCGCCGGCCTGTCCCTCGTCGCCGAGTCAACGACCGTGCAACCGCCCGACTACTACAAGGAGCCGGTGACGGAGCTGTTGTGGCCGACGTTCCGGGACGGCCGCTTCTCGCTGAACACGTTGACGTTCGACGAGTACGGCAACGAGGGGCAGCCCTTGCTCTCGGTCGAGGACGGCAACGACCGCGCCGCGTGGAACCTCGGCGAGCGGATCGGCCTCGCGGGGCACGCCAGCCTCGTGCCGCTCTTCCTGCTGTGGGCGGCGGCCGCCGTGGCGTGGTGGCTCGTCGGCCGGCGGCGGCCGCCACGCTCGCCGCGACCGGCGGCGCCCGACGTCAGCGCCGAGCCGGCCCCAAGTCGACCAGCCACGCCCGTCCCCGCCGCTCAGCCCGGGCTCCCGGGGGGAGGTCCCTGATCATCGCGGCCGCGGCATCGTCGCCGAGCTGGGGGAATCCGCCCGTCGAGCCGAGGTGCAGGATCACGTAGCGGATGCGCAGCCGGCGCGCCGCCGCCAGCGCGTCGGGGGCGGGGAACGCGTTCAGCTGGCGCAGGTCGTTCACGTACTCGTCGGGGAAGTCACCCGAGTAGCCGTTGAACCGCGGCTTCCAGTCGTCGGTCGAATACACCATCCGCGGGGCTTCGACGAACGCCCACGCCGGGCCGGCCGAGATGGCCGGGTCCGGGATGGGGAGCTCGACGACCGCGCCGTCGGGCTCGTGCTCGAGCGCTTCATAGGCGGCGACGGTGGCATGGTCGGTCGGCAGGCGGACGTGGGTGATCGGCGCCGCCAGCTCGAGCAGCACGAAACCCGCGACGACCACGGTCGCGACGGCGGTGACGGTCGGGTGGCGCCATCGCCGGGTGAGGACGCCGAAGCCCAGCGCGGCGAGGACCGCCAGGGCGAGGAGGCCCGGCACGGCGAGGCGGGACGCGACCCGGATGCCGGCGAACCCGGGCACGTGGTCGTGGAAGAAGCGGAACGGCATCGTCACGCCGGCGACCTCGGGCCCGAGTGCGAGCACCACGGAGACGGCGGCGGCGGCGACGAGCAGCCAGACGTACAAGGTCCGGCCGGCCGGGACGACGGGCGCCGGGCCGTCGGGCGGCGGCGCGGGCGCGCGCCGGCGTCGAACGGTGACGGTGACGGCGATCAGGGCGGCCAGGCCGATCGCGCCCAGAACGAACATGGCGAAGCCCGCGAAGAAGGTGTGCTCGACGCGGGCGGGACGGGTCGCGGCGTGGGCGTCGAGACCGCCGTAGAGGTAGCTGCCGAACGCCGGCGTCACGAGGTCGACCGGCTTGAGGCCCCACTCCGGGACCAGCGGGCGCGTCCTCCCGAGCGAGAAGTACGGCCAGAGGAACGGGACCGCCAGCAGCGTGATCGACCCCGCGATGACGAGCCCGCGCACCAGCCCGGCGCCGGGCCGGAGCTTCCGCGCGACGAGGTAGCCGGCCACGATCACGGCGACGCACACGACGTAGATCGCCGCGTAATAGAGCGCACCGAGCAGGACGGCCACGTTCACGAGCCCGAAGAGCACGGCGTTGGTCGTCGTCCGCTCGTCGAGCAGACGGAAGAGCAACAGGAAACCGACGGGGAAGAGCCCCAGCAGGAGCAGCTGCGCGTGCGAGATGTGCGCCAGGGAGTAGCCGCCGAACGTGAACGCGATCGCGGCGACGATCGCCGGCCCCGTGCGCCCGGTCAGCCAGCGGGCGAGCGAGTACGTGCCGGCCAGCGCCACGACGTACAGGCCGAGGACGACGAGGTTGAACGCGACCTGCTGGCTCGCCCCCAGGACGCGCAGCAGCAGGAACGGCGGCACCAGGACGAGCAGGCTGTCCGTGTACGCCAGCGACGACGCGTGCGGCCAGAAGATGTTGGCGTCGAACAGATGGAGCGGGTCGCGGAAGATCGTGTGCGCGCTCCACGACAGGCTCCACCGGAGGAGCAACGGGTCGCCGAGGTCGACGAACGGCTCCCCGAGCGAGCCGGGCGTCGGCCGGATCATCACCAGCACGAGCGCGACGAAGAGCGCCCCGACGAGGAGGCGCCGGCGCCAGTCCGGACCCGTCGACCGCGCGGCGGCGCGTTCGCTGTCGTCGGCGGGGGCGGAGCGCGCCGGGGCGTCGACGGCGGTCATCGCACGAAGGGCGCGACGTACCAGACGTCGTCGAGCGTGAAGCCCTCGGGCCGGCTGGCGTGGAAGCGCACCTCGGTGCCGCCGGGCGGAAGGTCCAACTCGATGTCGATCGGAGTGGGTTGGGTCGAGACGTCGAACCGCGACCGTTCATGCGGTGCTCGAACCTCGAGAGTTCCGTCCTCGGGCCCCGCCATCGTGGCCGTCGCGTGCAACGACAGCCGCCGGACGGCGTGCGTCGGGTTCACGACCCTGAGTGTCGCGTCCCGGCGCGCCGATCGTCCGCTCGTGACGCCGTCGAGCTGCGGGTAGAACTGCCCGCTTCCGGTGACCTCGCCGAACCCGTCACCCCACTCGAGCCGGACGGGATGGCGCGCCGCCTCCCGCGCGTCCGGCGTCGGCCGTGCGGCCGCTCGGCGGTAGGGCCGGAGGTCGAAGAAGCTCTTCGTCCCGTCCCGGCTCACCACGGGCGGCGCGCCGAGCAGCGACTCGAGGCGGGCCTCGACCTGTCCGCCGCCGTCCGGGAAGCCGCGCCGGTCGACGTAGATGCCGTCGAACCCGAGCGCGTCGAGGTCCGGAAGGAGCGATTCGAGCGGCCGGCCCTGGTACGACGGCGTGAGGTCCTCCGGTCGACCCTTCACCGCGCCCCAGCTCCAATGCAGGGAGTCCTCGAACAGCTCGGGCTTGCCGAGCTCGTGCGTGAAGAACTCGCCCGGGTTGGCGGAGCCGCTCTCGAACGGCGGGAGCCCGGTGATCTTCTCGTCCGCGGTCCGCATCATGGGCAGCTCGAAGACCTCCCCCTTCCCTCCGAGGCGCCGGTCGATTTCGTGCACGAAGTCACGGTCGCTGTCGAAGGCGGCCCGAACCTCCGCACGCCGCGTCGGCACGACGGCCGTCTGGTCGAAGGCGGCGAACAAGCACACGACGACGAGCACACCGGCGACCGCGACCGGCCGGCGGCGGAGGAGGGACCGCTTCTCCACGAACGACTCGGCCAACGCGGCCAACGCGACGAGTGAGAAGAACGCGACGAAGACCGACAAGCGGTTGTAGGCGCGCGCGTCCAAGAAGCCCACGAGACCGATGAGGGTGGAGATCCCACCCACGGTGCCCAACAGGATCGCAGTGACGTTGAGCGCACCGGATCGTCGGCGCAACCGGCTCCACCGCTCGTCCGCCTTCGAGCCGGCGCGGACGAGGACGAGCGACACCAGCGACACGACCAGGCCGATCGAAGCGATGAGACCGAGGCTCTGCTTCTCGGGATCCCGGAGCGGTGAGACCGAGTCGGTGAGCTGGTCCTTGAAGTCGTCGAACGCCTGGATGCGGTGGTTGTCGATCGGCAGCACCAGGTACGCGAGCTGGAGCCCGTAGATGTCGTTCTCGCCCAGGCGCCGGTCGACCGCTTCGTCGTTCTGCCCGTGACGCCATTGGTACACGAACCCGGGGATGTTGCCCGCGAGGAGCACTCCGATCGTGAGCGATACGCACAACATGGGCCGGATGATGCAGCGGAGGTCGCGCGCCCGGATGACGAGCACAAGCCCGATCAGCAGGGCCAAACACGCGAAGAAGAACACGTAGTACCCGCCGCTGGCGCCGACGAGGACGGGGATCCAGAACCACCGCGACGTGAGCACGCGGCGGATGCGTGCCCGCCAGCCCGGAATCTGGAAGAGCGTCTCGCCCAGCCCACCCCGGTCGATGAGCTCGTACAGCAGGAGGCATGCGAGCGGCACCGCGAAGTACGCGGCGAGCAAGGGGTGGTAGTCCCGCCGGAAGAAGTGGTACGGGCTGATCGTGTACACGACCGCGGCCGTACAGGCGATCCAGGGCGAGAAGCGCAGGCGGCGCAGCGCGAACCACGTCGTCCCGAAGACGGCCGGGAACGTCAACAGCACGAACAGGTTGTTCACGACGAAGGGGCTGTGCCACACCAACGCCAGCGCGCGGATGGCAAGGAAGCTGAGGTTCCCCTCGTACGATCGCTGCGAGTCGGTGAGGACGCGTTCGAACGGCGCTCCGAGGCGCGGGTCGGTGAAGTACCAACCCTGGTCGACGATCGTCTTCGTCAGGCTGTGGTAGAGGCTGGCGTCGCCCTCGTAGGTGATCGGCACGCCCAGGCCGCCCCGCCAGAGCTGCCACTGCCAGACCGCGACGACGGTGACGAACACCGCTCCGAGCACCGGCACGACGAGAGCACGGAGCCGGGTCCCGCGCTCGGGCGGCGCCTCGGCGGGGCTCTCGGGCATGCGGCCTCGGCCTCTCAGGGGGACAGGAACCGGCGGGCGACGGACCAGTAGGCCGCGAGCAGCGCGTCGAGCGGGCGCAGCCACTCCGGCAACGGGAAGTTCCCGGCCCGCAGCCTCGTCGCGAAGAGGTTGGCCAGCCGCCGATCCGGCACGACTCGCTCACCCTGGATCTGCCGGCGACGCCGGGCCACGAAGCCGCGGTTCCTCAGGAGCCAGAGCCACCCGGCCAGCTTCGTACCCGCCGTCCCGGTCGCCGCCGCGCCGACGAGCGCGGCGAGCTCGACGGCGACGAGGGGCAGCGCGACGAGCAGCAGCGTCCGCTTCTCGTAGGCGGTCAACACGAACAGGAGGCGGTTGCGCTCCGAGAGGTACAGCTTGCTCGGCTCCCGGCCGAACTCGTACCGGTGCACGGCGACCGCGCCCGGCACGTTCACCAGCTCGAGCCCCCGGTGCCAGCACCGCCGGCACAGCTCGACGTCCTCGTGATAGGCGAAGTACCGGGGCTCGAAGCCGCCGAGCTCGTCCCAGAGCTCGCGGCGCATGACCATGGCCGCGCCCATGACGCTCGTGATCGGGCGCGGCGCAGTGCGCTTCGCGGCCGGCTCACCGAAGCTCCCGCACCAGCTGAACCCGAGGAAGTGCACCTCGTTGCCGTCCGAGTTGAGGCGACTGGGGTCGTCCGACAGCCGGATGCTCGGCTGCGCGATCCCCACCTCGGGCTTCGCCGCGAAGGCGACGAGCTCGGAGAGCGCCTCCGGCTCGACGACCAGATCGCCGTTCACGAGGGCGAGGAACTCGCCCGACGCCGCCGCCGCGCCCGCGTTGCAACCGCCGGCGAACCCGAGGTTCTCGCCCGGCCGGACGACGGTCACGCCCGGCACCGGCGCGAGGCGGTCGACGGCGCCGTCCGTGCACCCGTTGTCGACGAGAACGACCTCGACGTCGATCCCCTTCGAGTCGAGCAGCGCGTGCACGCTGCGCTCCAGCCACGGCTCCTCGCGGTACGCGAGGACGACAGCAGAGACGGCCGGCGCGCCCGGACCGCGCCGGTTGGCTGGGGTGTTCACGTCACCGCCGGTTGATGCCGAGAATGCTCAGGAAGAAGCTGGCCAGCACGGTCTCGAGCCCGAGGATCATGAACGTCGCCGCCGGGAGGACGAGACGGATCGTCGACGACGTGCTGAGGGCACCGAAGGACTTCCCGCTCCAGAAGGCGACGGCGTAGATGGAGAGCCCCAGCCCGACGAGGAAGAGGACCAGGCCTACGGCCAGCCCGACCTCGAGGGTGACGACGCGGAAGAGCCGTTCCATCGTCCTGTTCGGCGGGAGCAGCCCTTCGCTCGCCGCGAACGCGCGGGCGAACACCGAGAAGGTCACCGCCTGGTATCCGATGATCACGGCGACGGCGCAGTACACGAAGGCGTTCACGTCGAGCCCGACGCTCCCGAAGTGCAACGGGCCCGGGAGCAGGGCGATGCCGAGGGCCGTTCCCGCCACCATCAGCGCGATGCCGGGGTAGAGGAACAGCCAGCGGGGGCTGTAGAGGAAGAGGAAGCGGAGATGACGCCAGCCGTCGCGCCACGGCCGCAGGTGCGGTGCGCGCGACCTCCCGTCGGGTGAAAGCGTGACCGGCACCTCGACGATCTCGAGGTTCGCCAGCGTCGCCCGCACGACCATCTCGCTGGCGAACTCCATGCCGGAGGTGCGCAGTCCGAGGCCCAGGATGCGGGAACGCCGGAAGGCTCGCATCCCGCAGTGGAAGTCGCGGCTCGGGCTGCGGAAGAGCAGGCGTCCGAGCGCGGTGAGGACCGGGTTGCCGAGATAGCGGTTCAGCTTGGGCATCGACCCGGGCTCGATGCCTCCGCGGAACCGGTTGCCCATGACGAGATCGGCGCCGCCCTGCAGCGCCTCCAGGAACGGGCCGAGCTGCGTGAGGTCGTAGCTGTCGTCGGCGTCGGCCATGACGACGAGCTCCGACCGCGCCGCGGTGATGCCGCCGAGGAGCGCGCTGCCGTATCCCTTCACCGGCACTTCGACGACGCGCGCGCCGAGGCGGCGGGCGGCCTCCTTCGAGCCGTCGGTGCTGCCGTTGTCGGCGACGACGACCTCGCCGTCGACGCCGAGGTCGTTCATCGCCCGTTGTGCCTTCGTGATGCAGGTCGCGAGGGTCTCGACCTCGTCGAGGCACGGCAGCACGACGCTCAGACCGCAGGTCTGCGCCGGTTCGGTCCTGGCGTCCGTCTCGGACTCGGCTTCGGAGGAGCGTGCGACGCCGACGTTCTCGGCCATCATGATCGGACAAGTCTACGGACAACCTGCTGCCGATGAGAGAGCCCCCTCTAGGATCGCCCGCCGTGCGCACGGGATCGTTCACGGCGCCGTTGGCGCGACTGGCGGCCGGGCTCCGCTCGAGCTCGCGGCGCGTCTGGTGGACGAGCTTCGTCCTGGCGATGTCGCTCAGCGCGGCGTGGGCGCTCTCGCAGCCCGTCTTCGCGGGGCCGGACGAGCCCGCGCACGTCGTGCGGGCGGTCGCGCTCGCTCACGGCACACTGACCGGCTCCGAACCGCGAGGCCGTCTGCCGCGGCCACTCCGGCCGGTCGAGGACGACGCGCGCGTCGTGCAGGTGCCCGCGATCTACGGCTCGGTGGTCGTCCCGTGCTTCACGCGGAACGTCGACCTGCTCGCCCCGTGCCTCCGCTTCACGGGACCGACGCGGGACGCCGACATCGTCACGTACAAGGCGCTCCAGCCGCCCGCGTACCACGGCGTGGTCGGCGCGGCGTCGTGGCTCTTCTCGCCCGGGACGGCGGTCGTCTACCTGATGCGGCTGCTCAGCGCGGTCATCACCGGCGCGTTGCTGGCCACGGCGATCACGGCCCTCGGGCGGGCGAACACCGCTCGCCTGCTGGCCGTCGGCGTCGTGCTCGCGGTGACGCCGATGGTGCTGTTCCTGGGCGGGGTGGTGAACCCGGCGGGCCCGGAGGTCGCAGCCGCGGTCGCGTTCTGGGTGTGCGGGCTCGTGCTCGTGTCGCGGTCGGCTGAGCGAGTGGAGAACGTGCTCGTGACCGGGGCGGGAGTCGCCGGCGTGGTCCTCGCCCTGAGCCGACCGCTCGGGCCCGTGTGGGTGGTCCTCGTCGCGCTGACCGTCCTCGCGGTGTCGAGCCGGACCGCGATCGAGAACCTCGCCCGATCCGGGCGGGTGCGCGTGTGGGCCGCGCTCGTCGCCGTCGCCGTCGCCGTCCAGGTGATCTGGGACGTCGCGGTGCGCCAGCACGAGGCGACGCTCGTCGGCCGGACGACGGGGAACGTGTCGACGCTGTCGCAGGTGCAGGACTCGCTCGGCGCGACGTACGACCGGTACCGCGAGATGATCGGCTGGTTCGGTTGGCGACAGACGCTGGCCCCCACCCTGTCGTGGGTGCCGTGGACGGTGGCGCTCGGGTTCCTGTTCCTCGTCGCGCTGGCTTGGGTCGCGCGGCGTCACGCCCTCGTGCTCCTCGCGCTGCTGGCCGCGGTGATCGTGATCCCGATCGTCGTCGACGCCACGCCCTACGTGCCCGGCGGCGCGACGTCGCCGGGGACCTCCACGCTCCCGCTCGCGGTCGGGATCCCGATCCTCGCCGCATTCTCGTTGGCGGCGACCGAACGGCGACGCGACCTCCTCGACTCGCGGTTCGTGCTCGCCGTCGGCATCGTCGCCGCCGTCGCCCAGTTCCTCGCCTTCGCCGACAACCTGCGCCGCTACACCGTCGGCGGTACACGCGACCTGCTCTTCTTCCTGCACCTCCACACGCAGTGGCAGCCACCGGTGCCGGCCGTGCTCCTCACCGTCGGCTATGCCGCGCTCGTCGTCGCGTTCGTTGCGTGGCTACTCGCTTGGCGAGGGCCGAACGGCGGTGCGCCCCTCGTCGCGGGAGCGCAGTCGTCGGTGACCGCGGCGCCGACCGGCGCCGCTTCCCTCTAGCATCAGCCGCCCCATGCCCCGGAGTCGGATTGCCGAGCGGTCGATGTCGTTGCTCCGGGCGCTCGGTTCGAGCCGGCGGCGCGTATGGTGGACGACGTTCCTGCTGCTGACCGCGCTGGGCGGGCTCTGGGCGCTCGCCAGCCCCCTGTTCGCGGCGCCGGACGAGAACTCGCACGTCGTGCGGGCGGTCGCGCTCGTCCACGGTCAGCTCACCGGGGACACCGACACCGCCCGCCTGCGGGAGCAGATCGAGGTGACGCCCGAGGTGCTCAGGGTGCGGATCCCCGAGATCGACCGTGACGACGACAGCGGGTGCTTCGCGTTCCAGCCGAACGCAACCGCGGTCTGTGCGCACATCGAGGGCTCCACTCGCGATGTCGACGCGCTCACATCGGCGG
>DATFVT010000115.1:0-4441 GCA_035260105.1 Acidimicrobiia bacterium | reverse complement strand
CTCGGTCAGGGCCTTCGGGATGCCCTGGGGCACCCTCGGGGCGCCGACCTCCTCGCTCGGGTCGACGGCGAGGAGCCCCTCCTCGAGGCAGAAGCGGTGGAACGACCGGACCGCGACGAGCGCTCTCGCCACGGACGCGGGTGCGAACCGCGCAACGCCGTCCTCGTCGCGCTCGGACTTCAGGTGCTCGACGTACGCGAGGACCGTCTCTTCGCTGACGGCGGTCGGATCCTGCTCACCTCGCTCGCGCAGGAACTCCGCGTAGCGCCGCAGATCGCGGCGGTAGGCGGCGAGCGAGTTGGCGGCGAGCCCGCGCTCGACGGTGAGCCAGGTGTGGTGCTCCACGAGCAGCCGGTCGAGGACGTCGTCGGGCGCCGGCCGGGCTCTGCTGACGGTGCCGGTCATGCCTCGATGCTCGCGGGCGCCACGGCCTCAGCCGCGGAACCCCCCGAACTCCCCCGCCAGGTACCGCTGCGTCAAGAGCAGCCCGGCGATGCTCTTGGCGTCGACGATGCCGCCGCGGGCGACGAGGTCGTCGACGTCGCCGAGACGCACGCGCTCGACGGTCAGCTCGCGTTCCTCGGCGTTGACCGCCGCGGGCGCGTCCAGCTCGTCGAGGTCCAGGGCCGCATAGAGGTGCGTGTACTCGTCACAGAACCCGGGTGAGTTGTAGAACTCGCAGAGCTTCACGAGACGTCCGGGCCGGCGGCCGATCTCCTCGTGCATCTCGCGCGTGGCGGTGGTCTCGGGCGCTTCGCCCTCGACGTCGCGCTTGCCCGCCACCACCTCGAGCAGCTCACGGTCGGCGGCGGCCCGGTACTGGCGCACCAGCAGGACGTGCTCGCGGTCGGGTTCGACCGGGACGACGACGACCGCTCCCGGGTGTCGCACGACCAGGCGGGTGAACCGCTCGCCCGCGCCCTCGACTTCCAGGTTGGCGAGCCGGATGAAGCCGGTGTCGACGACGGTCTCGGACCCGAGGATGGTGAACGTGGTCAAGAGGCGGCGGCCGGGCGGGCCGGCTCGGCCTCCATGGGCAGCCGGGGCTCGCGCCCCTCGGCGCGATGACGGGCCGCGGCGACGAACGCCGCGAACAGCGGATGGGGACGGTCGGGGCGGCTCTTGAACTCCGGGTGCGCCTGCGTGGCGACGAAGAACGGGTGCAGGGACGTCCGGAGCTCGACGAACTCGACGAGACGGTCGTCGGGAGACGTGCCCGAGCTGACCATCCCGGCGTCCGCGAGCGGACGGCGGTACCGGTTGTTGAGCTCGTACCGGTGCCGGTGACGCTCGTAGACGACCTCCTCGCCGTAGGCCGCCTGCACGAGCGTGCCCTCGCGCAGCTTCGCCGGGTACGCCCCGAGTCGCATCGTGCCGCCGAGCTCGACCACCTCGCGCTGCTCGTCCATCAGGTGGATCACCGGGTGCGGGGAGTGCGGGTCGAACTCGCTCGAGTTGGCGCCCGACAGCCCGCAGGCATCGCGCGCGAACTCGATGACCGCGCACTGGAGGCCCAGGCACAGCCCGAGGAACGGCACCCGGTGCTCTCTGGCGAAGCGGGCGGCAGCGATCTTGCCCTCGATGCCGCGGAACCCGAACCCGCCGGGGATCACGATGCCGTCGAGATCCTTCAGCCGCCCCTCGGCGAGCAGGCCTTCGGCGTCGTCGGACGCGATCCAGTCGATGAGCACCCGGCCCGAGCAGGCGTAGCCGCCGTGGCGGAGCGCCTCGGCGACCGACAGGTACGCGTCGGGGAGGTTGACGTACTTGCCGACCAGGCCGATGCGCACCTCCTGGTCGGCGGCACCGACCCGGTGCACGAGGTCCTGCCATTCGCCGAGGTCGGGCGCCTCGCGCTCCAGGTGGAGAACCTGGCAGACGTAGTCGTCCAGGCCCTCGTCGTGCAGGACGAGCGGGATCTCGTAGAGGCTCTCGGCGTCGACGGCGGAGACGATGCCCGCCTCGGGCACGTCACACAGCTGCGAGATCTTCTCCTTCAGCCGCGTCGGGATCGGCCGGTCCGAGCGGCACACGATGGCGTCCGGCTGGATACCCCGGCTGCGCAGCTCGGTCACCGAGTGCTGGGTCGGCTTCGTCTTCTGCTCGCCCGACGGGCCGATGAACGGCACCAGCGTGACGTGGACGTAGAAGACGTTCTCCCGACCGACGTCCTTGCGGAACTGCCGGACGGCCTCGAGGAACGGCAGGATCTCGATGTCGCCGACGGTGCCGCCGATCTCGGTGATGACGACGTCGACCTCGTCGTCCGCCAGGCGGACGATCCGCTCCTTGATCTCGTCAGTGATGTGGGGGATGACCTGGACCGTCTGCCCGAGGTACGCGCCGCGCCGCTCCTTGGCCAGCACCTCCTGGTAGATCGAGCCGGTCGTCGCGTTCGACTTCTTCGTGAGGGGGACGTCGACGAAGCGCTCGTAGTGGCCGAGGTCGAGGTCCGTCTCACCCCCGTCGTCGGTGACGAAGACCTCGCCGTGCTGGAACGGGTTCATCGTCCCGGGGTCGACGTTGATATACGGGTCGAGCTTCTGCATCGTGACCCGCAGGCCCCGGCTCTTCAGCAGCCGGCCCAGCGACGAGGCGGTGAGCCCCTTCCCGAGGCTCGACGCCACGCCTCCGGTCACGAAGATGTGCTTGGCCACGACCACCCCCACCTCATCCGCGTGCTCCGGCCCGCCAGTCCCGATTCCCGGCGCGCGTCACCCACACGGCGGATGTGCGGGAGAGCACCGGAGACACCGCCGAACTTACCACGGCGCGCCGCAGCGACCCGCGGATGGCGCGGTAGGTTCCCGAGTTTGCGAGGGCGAAAGGAATCTTGATGTCGGAGCGTGCGGTGGCAGAACGCACGCACCCGCTCCCCCGCCCCGACCGGCGGACATGGTGGATCGACGCCGCCGTGCTCGCAGCCGTCGCGGTCCTGCTGCGCATCCCGGCGTTCGTCGCCGGCCGCCACCTGACCTACGACGACGGCTTCTTCGGGCTCTCCGCCATCGAGATGCGCGACGGAGTCGTCCCCTTCAAGGAGCTGTTCTCCCCGCAGGGCCCGCTGCACCTCCCGTTGCTGTACCTGGCCGACCTCGCCGGCTTCCGGACGACGAACGCGCCGCGGGTGCTGCCGATCGTCGCCGGCGCGGCCGTGACGGTGGTCACCTACGCCGCCGGGCGGCGGATCACGTCGCGGTTCGGCGCGCTAGTAGCCGCTGTGCTCGTCACGACGAGCGGCTCGATCGTCTGGGTCACGACCGGGATCGCGTCGGACGGCCCCGCCCTCGCCTTCGCCATCGGCGCCGTCGCGGTCGCGTTCGGCTACTCGCAGGAGCCCGGGAGCGGCCGCGCCGTCGCCGCCGGCGCGCTGCTGGGCGCCGCCGTCGCCGCCAAGGCCTTGGCTGCGCCGGCTGTGCTCGCCGCCGCCCTGCTCCTGCTGAGCCGGCGGCGTCCTCGCGATCTCGCCTACGCCGCGGGAGCCGCCGTCGTCGTCGTGCTCGGCGCCGCGCTCCCCTGGGGCCTCGGGCGCGTCTGGGACCAGTCGGTGTCCTACAACCGCAACGCGTCCCGCCTGACGTCGTACTGGGGAGCGGTCACGAAGGCGTGGCACACGCTCGTCGACCGTGACCCGATCGTGCTCGTCGCAGTCGGCCTCGCGCTGGTGATGCTCCTCCTGGCGCGCCTCGGATGGGCCCGTGCCGCCGCTCCATCAGCCTCGGCCCGCGGACCGCTGCTGTTCCGGCCCGCCACCGTGCTCGCGGTCTGGTTGGCGGCGCAGTTCGCGCTGCTGGTGTACGAGCCGGCGTTCTGGCGCCCCCACGTCGCCTTCCTGATCGCACCTCTGGCCCTGCTCGTCGCGCTCCGACCGCCGCCGCTGATCGCTCTGGTCGTCGGGGCGGTCGCCGTCGCGCCCTGGTATTGGAGCAGCATGCACTCGATGCTGTGGCCCGACCCGTACAACGCCGCCGAGCGCGCCGCGGTCGACGATCTCCGTCACCTTCCGTCGGGCGCGCTCGCGATCAGCGACGAGCCCGGCTTCCTCTGGCGCGCCGGCCGCCTCACGGTTCCCGCTCTCGACGACTCGTCGATCAAGCGGATCGAGCAGGGGCAGATCACCGCGGCGAAGGTGGCGCGGGCGGCATCGAGGCGCGACGTGTGCGGGGTCCTCTTGTGGACGACACGGTTCGCCGACCTCGACCTCGGCCCGCGTCTCACCGCCGCCGGGTACGAGGTCGCGGCCCGGTACGGGGGCCCGCGCGTCTTCTACGAGAAGAGGGACTGCCGGGCCTGACAGTGCTCAGGCGTGACGCCGCTCGGGGCGCTGCCCCAGCCGGTCGAACGCGCGCAGGGGCGGGACGCGGTCGATCACGCGGCTGAACGAGACGATCTCCGCCAGCACGTTCAGCACGATGAGCACGACGAGGACGCTCGTGCGCGC
>DATFVT010000114.1:0-2116 GCA_035260105.1 Acidimicrobiia bacterium | reverse complement strand
CGAGTCCGGCGCGGTGCACGTGCACTGCATCGACACCACCGAGGCGTCGGCGCTGTCGCACGAGATCATCAACGCCCGGCCCTACGCGTTCCTCGACGACGAAGAGTTCCAGAACCGCCGGACCAACGCGGTGACGCTGCGTCGTGGCCTCTCGGTCGACCTGTCCGCCATCGGATCGCTCGATCCCGACGCCATCGAGCAGGTGCACGCCGAGATCGGGCCCGATCCGGGGACCGCCGACGAGTTCCACGACCTCCTGACCTCGCTCGTGCTGGTGCGCGCCCGCGACGACTGGCGTCCGCTGTACGACGAGCTGGCCGGGCGGTGTCGTGCCGGTGTCGTGCCGCACGACGGCGCCGAGCTGTGGAGCACCACCGAGGCGCGGGACGACGCGTCACGCGCGCTCGCCGGCGACGACGGCGAGGTTGCGCGCGCCGTTCGCGGCCACCTCGAGATCACCGGCATCACGACCGCCGACGAGATCGCCGCCACGACGATGCTCGGCCCCGGCCCGGTGGCGTCGGCGCTCGCCGCTCTCCAGAACGAGGGCTTCGCGATGCAGGGTCACTACCGGCCCGGCGCCGAGCACACCGAGTGGGTCGCCCGGCGGCTCCTCGCCCGGATGCACTCGTACTCGCGCCGGTCGAGGCGCGAGCGCGTCGAGCCCGCCACCGCGCAGGACTTCATGCGCTTCCTGCTCCGCTGGCAGCACGTCGCGCCCGACACGCAGCTCGGCGGCGACGCCGGGCTCGTCTCGGTGATCGAGCAGCTCCAGGGGTTCGAGAGCGCCGCCGTCACGTGGGAGCCGGACCTCTTCGCCAAGCGGCTGCGCACCTACGACCCCGGCTGGCTCGACCGGCTGTGCCACGACGGCGACGTCGCCTGGCTCCGGCTCACGCCCCGCGCCCGCGACGATCCCGACGCGCCCGCCGGCGCGCCGTCGAAGGCGACTCCCATCGCCGTCGTGTTCCGCGCCGATCTCGCCTGGCTGCTCGACGCCGCCCGCCTCGGCACCGAGCTCGCACAGCCGTCGGTCGGCGCCACTGCCGAGCTCGTGCAGACACTGCGCGAGAGCGGCGCCTGTTTCGCCACCGACCTCGTCGCCGCCACCCGGCGCCTGCCCGAGGACGTCGAGCGCGGGCTGTGGGACGGCGTGGCGCGCGGGCTGGTCATGTGCGACGGCTTCGGTGCGATCCGCGCTCGCATCAGCGGCGTCCGGAGCGCGCCCGACTCTCGCCGGATGTCGCGGCTCCGGCGGGGCGCCCGGGCGGGCGGCTCGTCACCGGGACGGTGGTCGGTCGTGCCGGCCGGGAGCGACGACGTCGATCGCGACGAGCTGGCCGAGGCGGTGGCCGAGCAGCTCCTCAACCGGTGGGGCGTGGTGTTCCGCGACCTCGCCGCCCAGGACTCGCTGCGCCTGCCGTGGCGCGACCTCCAGTGGGCCCTCCGGCGTCTCGAGGACCGCGGGCTCGTGCGCGGCGGCCGCTTCGTCTCGGGGTTCAGCGGCGAGCAGTACGCGTTGCCGCACGCCGCCGACGAGCTGACGCGCGTCCGCAAGACGCAACGCACCGGCGAGCGGGTGGTCGTGAACGCGACCGACCCGCTGAACCTGGTGGGCGTGATCGTCCCCGGGGAGACGGTGCCCGCCGTGCGCACGAAGCGCGTGGTCTACGTCGACGGCGTCCCCGAGGCCAAGGAGGCGCTCGCCGCCTCGACCGCTTGAGCGGCTGACCTCCGTCGCAACCGCCGGGGAGGCCACACAGACAGCGGCGCCAAGGGCATCGCGTTGCCGCGCTGCGACCTCGGCAGCGGCCATCCGGGCCTCCCCGACGATTCCCCCCGGACCGCACGCTCGGCACGAGCGTAGCCACCGCTCCCGCCGCGTTGGGTCGGAAACCTGGTGCACGGCGCGGATTTCCGACCCGACGCGGAGTCAGCGATGCGGGAGCGCGTCGAGGATCGCGTCGGCCCAGGTGACGTCAGGGCGGGGGCGGCGGCGGACGGCGAGCGCCTCGGGGACGTCGATCTCCATGCGCACGAGCGCGCCGCCGAGGGTCTTGCCGAGGCTGTCGGAGCGCAGCGAACGAGGGCCGCCGCCGCCCAGCGCGTCGCGCAG
>DATFVT010000113.1:0-5250 GCA_035260105.1 Acidimicrobiia bacterium | reverse complement strand
CGCGGGGTCGTCGGGGCTCGTGGGCACGAGCATCGGGAACTGGCGAGCGCCCTCTTTGTACGACTCGTCGGGGAAGGGCGCGTCGTAGGCGGCGACGACCTCGGGGGAGAGGTCGGTCGTGCAGCCGCCGTTGACGATCCCGCCGACGGGGAACGTCTCGGTCTCCTGCGAGAACTTCTGCCAGGCGAGGAAGGCGTCGCCCGGGTGCCGGTCACCTGTGGGCAGGAAGGTGTTGCCGGCGAAGATGCGCGCGAACCGGTCCTCCTCCTCGGCTGCCAACCGGAGCCCGATGAGGCCGCCCCAGTCCTGGCCGAAGAGCGTGACGCGCCGCAGTCCCAGTCCCTCGAGCACCGACCGCATCCACTCGACGTGGCGTTGGTACGTGTAGTCGGCGCGTTTCGAGGGCTTGTCGGATCGTCCGAACCCGACGAGGTCGGGCGCCACCGCCCGGAGGCCCGCGCCGGTGATGAGCGGAATCATCTTCCGGTACAGGAAGCTCCAGGACGGCTCGCCGTGGAGCAGCAGGACGGGCTCGGCGTCCGGCGGCCCCTCGTCGACGTAGTGGACCCGCAGCGTCGCCGCTTCGCCGTCGGGCACGTCGAGGTAGTGGGGAGCGAACGGGTATTCCGGCAGCGAGGTGAATCGCTCGTCGCGTGTGCGCAGCGCTTCCATCACGCGTCGCCGAGGAGCGCGCGCAGCATGTCGGCCACGACCTCGCGAGTGTTGCCGGAGGGGAGATCGTTCTGGAGCCTGAGCGCCTCCCAGGTCGACGCGTTCGAGACGATCTCGAGCTCGAGGAGCAGGCGGTTGCGATCGCCGCCCTCGCGGTGGCCGAGCTCGGGCGCGAAGACCGTCTCGATCTCGGCGCGCGACAGCTGGCGCGCGAGGGACAGCACCTCGGCCAGGGCGGGTGAGAACGGCTCCTGGAGGACGGCGGCCCGGCGCACCTGCGCGGACGCCTCGTGGATGCGCTCTCGTTGCCGGACGAAGGCGTCGAGCCGCGACTCCAGCGGCCCGTCCCCGGGGATGGACTCCACGAGGTCGCGCACGCGCTCGAAGTGACTGTGCGCGGCCGCGGTGAACAGGTCCTCGAGGTCGTCGAAGTGGACGTACACCGACCGGAGCGAGACTCCGGCACGCTCGGCGACCTGCCGGGCGGTCGGCCGGAAGTTCCCGTCGTCGAGCAGGGACAGCAGCGCCTCGACGACGGCGTCGCGGGTGCGCGCGGCACGTGCCGACCGTCCGTCGGTGAGACTGGTCGTCGCCACGGCCGTGCACGATATTGTTCTTTCACTAGGTGTGCAATACGTGCCAAACGGCACAGGGGGAAAGCACCATGGCGCAGGGGACCTGGGAGGCCGGCTTCGACGAGGTGGTCGCGCTCCTCGACGCTCAGGTGGCGGAGTCGGCCAGCGGCGGCGCGGTGTGCGTGTACCACCGGGGCCGGCCCGTCGTCGACGCCTGGAGCGGCGTGGCCGACCGGGCGGGCGCGCCGTGGCAGGCCGACAGCCTCGCGGTGTCGTACTCGACGACGAAGGGCGTGACCTCGACCGCGCTGCACGTCTGCGTCGACCGCAACCTCGTCGACTACGACGACCGCGTCGCCGACCACTGGCCCGAGTTCGCCCGCCACGGCAAGGACGCGATCACGGTTCGCCACGTGCTCTGCCACGAAGCGGGTCTGTACGACGTAGCGTCGTTCCTCAAGCGGCCGGAGCAGATCCTCGACTGGGACGCGATGGTCGCCGGTATCGAAGGGATGGCACCGGCGTTCGAGCCCGGCGCGAGCAACGGATACCACGCGGTGACGTACGGGTTCATCGTCGGCGAGATCGTCCGGCGCGTGTCCGGGCTCGGGATCACCGACTTCGTGCGCTCGCAGATCGCCGAGCCCCTCGCGCTCGACGGCTGTCATGTCGGGCTGCCGCCCTCGGAGCACGACCGGCTCGTGGAGACGATCACGTCGCCCGACGCCGGTGAGCTCACGCGCGACCCTGCCGCCATGGTGCGCATCGCCGAGCAGCTCGGCCTCACCATCCGTCCCGAGTTGATCGCGGCCGCGCTCCCGCCCGCGATCCTGACGTCCAACGGCGGACCAGAGTGGGTCGAGCAGCCGATGCCGTCCGGCAACGGGTGCTTCACGGCGCGTTCGCTGGCGCGCATGTACGCGTGCCTGGCCGCCGGCGGCGAGCTCGACGGGGTGCACCTCGTCTCGGACAAGACGGTCGCCCGCGCCATCGAGCCGCAGAACGACCGGCCCGATCTCATCCTCGGCTTCCCGATGCAGTGGCGTCTCGGCTACCACGGCGTGCTGACGTCGGTGGCCGCCCTGCCGCGCGGCTTCGGCCACAACGGCTACGGCGGGTCGGGCGCCTGGGGTGATCCCGACCGCGAGCTCGCCGTGGCCTACACGCTGAACGCGCTCGGCAACGCGATCGCAGGCGACACGCGCTTCATGGACATCGGGGGCGCCGCCGTCCGCGCCGCCGGGGGCTGATCCCGGGGCGGGTGACCGCGGTCACGTCGCCGTCGTCCCGGTCGGGCGGCATGATGCCCCCATGGCGTCCGAGCTGACGCTCCCGGCCCGGCCCGGTGCCGTGATCCGCGTCGCGGCGCGTTCGGGCCGCGTGGCGGTGACGGGGGAGGAGCGCGACGACGTCGCCGTCGCGGGCGCGCGGGACGTCACCGTGAACGACGACGGCTCGATCGAGATCAAGGCCCGTTCGGGCTCGGTGTCCGTGCGCTGCCCGGCGGGGAGCGACGTGATCATCGGTGCCAACTCGGGCAACGTGGAGCTCCGGGGGCGCCTCGGGGACGCTCGCGTGACGGTGGGAAGCGGGAGCGTCCGCGTCGAGCACGTCGAGCGGCTCGACGCTCGCACCGGCTCGGGCTCGTTCGAGATCGCCGAGTGCGTGGGGGACTGCCGGCTCAAGACCGGCAGTGGCGCCATCACGGTCGCCAGGGCCGGTGTGTCCGACCTCGCCACCGGTTCGGGCAACGTGCACGCCGAGCTCGTGGACGGGGCCAAGGTCAAGGCTGGCAGCGGCAGCGTCGCCGTCGGGCTGGCCGGGCCCGGCACCCTCGACGTCAAGGCGATGTCGGGGTCGGTCACGGTCAGCGTCCCGCCCGGCTCGCAGCCGGCGACCCGGCTCAAGACGCTCAGCGGCAGCGTCCGCTGCGACTGCCGGGCGGGGAACGACGGCGAGATCAAGGTGAAGACGCTCAGCGGGAACATCCAGGTCGTCGAGCGGTGAACGGAACGCCCGCGGGCACGGTGGTCTTCACCGACATCGTCGGGTTCACCGAGTTCACCGCCGAGCACGGCGACGACGAAGCGCTCGCGCTGCTCGACCGCCAGGACAAGATGGTGCGGGCCGCGCTGCCGGACGACGCCCGCGTCGTGAAGGACCTCGGCGACGGCCTGATGCTCTGGTTCCCGGAGCCGGTGAGCGCGCTCGGTTCGTGCCTGGCGGTCGCCGAACGCTTCGAGGAGGAGGCGGCCACCGACGTCCCCCTGTGGGTGCGCGTCGGCATGCACTGGGGTTGTCCCACCCGGCGAGGCGACGATCTCGTCGGTCACGACGTGAACCTGGCGGCCCGCATCGTCGATGTGGCAGGTCCGGGCGAGGTCCTGCTCTCGGAGCCGCTACGCGCGCGGGTGAGCGGGCGAGTGCCGGGGCTCCAGCTCGACGAGCTGGGACCAGTCGTCATGAAGGGCATCCCCGACGCGGTGCCGCTCTATCGGGCCGCGCTGGAGTGACCTCGGTAATCTCCGGCTCGTGCACCGCTTCGGACGCCTTGCATGTGTGCTCGCGTGCACGGTCGCATTCTTCGCCGCGTGCAGCAGCGGGTCGAGCACGCTCGACAGCAAGGAAGTCGAGAGCACGATCCGGGTGCAGTTGCGCAAGGACTTCACCGGCGCGCCCGTCGGGCAGACGAAGTGCCCCGCCGACGTGAAGAAGAAGACCGGCAAGCAGTTCACGTGCACGGCGTCCGTGAGCGGCGAGGCGGTCCCGATCACGGTCACGCAGACCGATCGCGACCCGGGATACCGCGCCCTGCGCGAGGTCGCGGTGCTCGACGTCGCCAAGGTGCAGAGCTTCGTGCAGACACAGTACGACCAGCAGGTCGGCGTTCAGGTGACGGCGTCGTGCGCACCGGGGAAGAGCGTGCTCGTCGCCCGGCCGCAGACCATGATCCCGTGCACCGTCACCGACTCGCAGGGAACCGCGGACACCGTTCAGGTCCTCGTCAGCGACACCGCCGGCAACGTCAAGATCGCGACGATCTAGTTCGGGTACGCATCCTGCGCTAGCTGCTGACGAGCTTCGCGCCGCGGTCGCGGAGGTCGTACTTCAAGACCTTGCCCATCGCGTTCAGGGGGAGCTCGTCGACGAGCTCGACGTACCGCGGCGCCTTGTAGTTGGCCATCTCACCCCGGCTCCACGCGATGAGCTCGTCGGCGGTCGCCTCGGCGCCCGGCCGCAGCACCACGAACGCCATGCCCACCTCGCCCATACGCTCGTCGGGGACGCCGACGACGGCGACCTGGGCGACCTTGTCGTTGCGGAGGAAGAGGTTCTCGATCTCGGCGGGGTAGGCATTGAAGCCGCCGACGATGAACATGTCCTTCGTCCGGTCCGTGATCCGGAGGTAGCCGCGCTCGTCCATCACGCCGACGTCGCCCGTCTGCAGCCACCCGTCGGCATCGATCGTCGCGACCGTCTCGTCCGGCTCGTCGAGATAGCCCCGCATCACGTTGTAGCCGCGCACGACGACCTCTCCCGGCTCGCCGCGCGCCACCTCTCGGCCGTCGTCGTCGACGACGCGCACGTCGACACCGGGGATGGCGCGTCCCGATGTGTTGGCGATCGTCTCGGGATCGTCGTCGTAGCGGCACATCGTCGCGATGCCGCACGCCTCGGTGAGCCCGTACCCGGTGATGATGGTCTCGAAGGTCAGCTCGTCGCGCATGCGCACGACCAGCTCCACCGGGATCGCCGCCGCGCCCGTGACGGCCAGACGCAGGCTCGAGAGGTCGTGGTCGCCGCGGCCGGGGTGATTGAGGATCGTCTGATACAGCGTCGGCGGACCGGGGAGAACCGTGACGTGGTCGCGCGGGATCCGCTCGAACACCTGCGCCGGGTCCAGCACCGCCTGCGGGAGGACGGTGGCGCCCATCATCAGCGACGCCAGCCAGCCCGCCTTGTACCCGAACGCGTGGAAGAACGGGTTCACGATCAGGTACCG
>DATFVT010000112.1:0-2462 GCA_035260105.1 Acidimicrobiia bacterium | reverse complement strand
GGGGTCCGCGCGGGCGAACGAAAGCTCGCCGGCGGAGTCGATCGGGACGACGTGGATGTGCGTGTGCGGCACCTCGTCGCCCACGATCATCACGCCGATGCGGCGCGGGTGGAACGCCTGCTCCTGCGCCTTGCCGATGGTCTGCGCCACCGTGAACAGGTGGCGGGCGAGGACCGGATCGAGATCGATCCAGTGGTCGACTTCGCGTCGGGGCACGACGAGCGTGTGGCCCGGCTTCATCGGCGCGATCGACAGGAACCCGACACACTGCGGGTCGCGCCACACGAAGACACCCGGGATCTCCCCGTCGATGATCTTCGTGAAAATCGAGGCCACGCGCGCAGGCTATCCAGCCGCGGCCGCGCGCACCGTCGGCGCGACGTCGGTCGCGAACCGCTCGAGAGTCTGGGTACTCCCGAAATCGTGGAACTGGAGCACGAACCCGCGCGCGCCGCGCTCCACATCGGCGACGAGCGCCGCCGCGACCTCGTCGGCGGTGCCGGTCACCACACCGCCCCAGCTGCCGAAGCGCCGCCGCGTCACGGCCTCGACGTCGGCGCGGTCGGCGTCGCCCGCCGCCAGCCCAATCGGGTGCTGTGCCGAGACGCGCGCGCCGCCCGCCAGGGGTGCGAGCTCGGCGAGCCGGTCGGCGGCATAGGACGGGCAGTTCCACCAGTCGGCGTACTCCCTGACGAGCGGCATCGTGAGCTTCGGTCCCGCGCCCCCGATGTGCACCGGGACGAGCTCCTGTACCGGGACCGGACGTCCGATCGCTCCTTCCAGCCGGTAGTGCGTTCCCGCGTAGTCGAACGGCTGGCCCGAGAACATGCGCGTGAGGATCTCGAGCGTCTCGCGGAGGCGGGCGGCGCGCTCCGGCGCCGGGCGGGCGTCGATGCCGAAGGCGCGGAGCTCGGCGTCGACCGAGCCCCAGCCCAGCCCGAGCTCGAGACGCCCGCGGCTCAACGTGTCGAGGGTGGCGGCCATCTTCGCCAGGACCGCCGGATGGCGGAAGGGGTCGGCCGTCACCAGGTGGCCGAGGCGGATCCGGCTGGTGCGCGTGGCGAGCCCGGCGGCGAGCGTCCAACCCTCGAGCGCGTCCCACTCCGGCGCGGCCGGCGCGGCGAGGTGGTCCATGAGCCAGACCGAGTCGAAGCCGGCGGCTTCGGCCGCCAGCGTCCGCTCGAGGATGGTGTCGAACGACATACGGAGCTGCGGCAGGAACACGCCGAACCAGACGCTGACGTCGCTGTCAGTCGACACGGCGGGACGTTAGCGTGATCGCCATGAACCTCGACGGTGCGGTCGCGATGATCACCGGCGGCGCGAGCGGCATCGGGGCGGCGACGGGCGCGCGGTTGCGCGACGCCGGCGCGCGGATTGCAGTTCTCGATCTCCAGGCCCAGGAGGGACAAGGCGACCTGGCGGTGAAGTGCGACGTGGGCGACGAGAGCGAAGTCGTCGCGGCCCTGCAGCGCGTGGTCGACGAGCTCGGCCCGCCGAGCGTGGCGGTGCTGGCCGCGGGCGTCGGAGGCATGGCGCCGATCCTGCAGATGAGCGCGGACGAGTGGGACCGCGTCCAACGCGTGAACATCCGCGGCGTGTTCCTGTCTCTGCGCGAGGCGGCGCGGGCGATGGTGGCGGCGGGGCAGCCCGGCGCAATCGTCGCGACCGGGTCGGTCTCCGGGATCGTCAGCGATCGCGGCATCGTCCACTACTCGACGTCGAAGGCGGCCGTGCACCAGCTCGTGCGGGTGGCGGCGGGTGAGCTGGGCCACCACGGCATCCGCGTCAACGCGATCGCTCCCGGCTGCACGGATACGCCGATGTTCGCCGTCACCGACCAGCTCCCCGGCTACCGCGAGCTGGTCTCCGAGCGGGCCGCGCTCGGGCGGGTCGGCACCGCCGCCGACGTCGCAGCCGCGGTCGTGGCGCTGCTCGAGCTGGACTGGGTCACTGGCCACGTACTCGTCGCCGACGGCGGCATCACCCTCCGCAGTCCGCTCGACCCCACCGAGATGCTCGAGGGTGCCTGACGTGGCGCACGTCCATCACAGCGCGGTCGTCGCCCACGACGTCGACGCCAGTCTCCGCTTCTACCGCGACGGGCTCGGCTTGGCCGTCCTGATGGACCACCAGTTCCACGGCGACTGGCGCACGCTGTTCGACGCCCCGCGGACCGCCTCCGCTCGGTGTTCCTCGGCGATCCCGAGTCCCCGGACGCCGGGATCGTCGAGCTGGTGACGTTCGGAGCCGGCGGTGACGGCGGGGATGCGCCGGCACCCGCGCCGCCCCGGCGCGGCTTCTTCCTCCTCTCCTTCTTCGTCGACGTCGCAGCGACGCTGGCACGGCTCGACGCCCTCGGCTTCGACCAACCGACCCGGCGGATCCGCGTCCCCGGCCCGGCCGGCGACGTCGACATGGTCACGGTCCGCGACCCGGACGGCGTCCTCGTCGAGCTCGTC
>DATFVT010000111.1:0-2899 GCA_035260105.1 Acidimicrobiia bacterium | reverse complement strand
TCGTCGACCGGCACCGGCCGCGGCTTGAACGCACTGAACCCGTGGTTGACCGTGAGCGCCCCGACGGGGCCGACCTGCCCGTCGGTCCGGTAGCTGTCCTTCCACGTGGGCAGGTAGCGAGTCCGGTCGTAGCGCGAGTCGTCACCCTGGACCCCGCCCGGGACGTTGCGCACGCCGGCCGCGACGATCGAGTCGGCGAGCGAGGCGAGCGGCGTGGTCACCTCCTCCCGGGTCTCCGGGTCCGAGGCGATCAACGCCTGGTACTCGGGGGTCGCCAGACCGGGGTCGCCGGAGCCGACGAGCCAGAGGCGCTCGACGGTCCCGTTGGCGGGCGCGGCGGGCGCGACCGCGTTCGTCTCGTACTTGAAGTCCGCTCCCATGGTCGAGAGGGCCGCCGTGGCGGTCAGCAGCTTCTCGGTCGAGGCGGGGGCCAACGCCGCCCCGGGGTCACGGGAGGCCACGGCTCCGGCGCCGTCGTCGACGATGATGCAGCTCTGGTTCGCACCGATCTCTGCGTCGAGACGTGCCTGGAGGCGCTGTGCGCCCACGGCGTCCACGATCGGCTGCGGGAGCCGGCGGGGTGACCACAGCGGGGTCGCGAGACGCGTCGTCTCCGCGGCTGCCGCCGGCCCGGCGTCGTCTCTGAGCGCGAGGTACCCGCACCCGAACCCGGCGGCGACGAGCACGAGAGCGATGGTCCGGCGCAGCGCGTCGTTGCGGATCACGGGCCCCTGCGTTGCCGGAACCGCGCGTACCGGTACAGGTGCGCCAGGGCAGTCACGGCGCGATTCGACGACGCGTAGCAGACGCGCCCCGCGGCGCGGACGGCGCGCGGACCGGCGTTGTCGGGATCGGCCACGGCCAGCTCGGTGGCCGTGAGGATCGGCTTCCCGCTGGCTTCGGAGATGTCGGCTGCGGCGCGTGCGAAGCGCTCGTCCTGACGCTCGTGGTAGGCGACGATCCGCTCGAGCCCGTGGTCGGGATAGAAGGGCCCGGTGCGCATCAGCCGGGCCTGGTTCGACTGGATGCCGATCCCCAGGTAGACGACGGCGTCCACGGCGTCGTGCGAGGCGATGAGCTCCATCACCTCGGGAATGGTGTCACGGGTCTCGGCGCCGGCGAGGTCAATCGGGTTGTTGCGACTCCAGCGTGGCGGGAGCTTGTCGTCGATGGCGGCACGCAGGTCGTCGGGGAGCCGCACGAGGTCGAGACCGGCGCCGGCGACGGCGTCGGCGGTGACCACCCCCCAGCCCCCGGCGGTCGTGAGGACGGCCACGCGGGGGCCGGCCGGCAGCGGCTGCGTCGCGAAGGTCGCCGCCGCCTCGAACGCCTCCTCGACGGTGGCGGGGCGTGTCGCGCCCGCCTGCCGGCACATGCCGTCGAAGACCCGCTCGTCGGAGGCGAGCGCGCCGGTGTGCGACGCCGCCGCCCGTTGGCCTCCGATGGTCACACCCCCCTTGAGGAGCACCAGCGGCTTGCGTCGGGCAACGCGTCGGATCCGGTCGAAGAAGGCGCGCCCGTCGGTGACGCCCTCGACGTATGCGAGCGCGACGGTCGTCTCGTCGTCCGCCGAGAAGTACTCGAGGAAGTCCGGCACCGTGACCGCGGCGGCGTTCCCTGCCGAGACGGCGCGGCTCACGCCCACGCGGGTCTGCACGGCGTAGTTCTGGAACGAGGACACGAAGTTCCCGGACTGGCTGACGATGGCGATGCCGCCCGGTGGCGGGTACGGCGCAACGATCTGCGCGCAGAGCGACGACGGTGTCGACACGACGCCCTGGCCGTTCGGCCCGGCCAGCAGCATGCCGAGATCGTTGGCGAGGTCTACGAGGGCGCGCTCGGCCGCGCGTCCCTCGTCCCCTGCCTCTCCGTATCCCGCCGACGTCATGAACGCGGCCCGGACGCCCTTCGCTGCGCACGCCTTCAGCAGGTCGGGGTTCGCCGCGGCCGGTGTGCACACGAACACGAGGTCCACGACTCCGTCGGGGAGCTCGTCCACGGACGTGAGCGCCCGTAACCCCAGGATGTCGCCACCGTCCCGATTCGTCGCGAAGACCGCCCCCGGAAAGTCGTGCCGGAGGATGTTGTGCAGCGCGACGAAGCCGAACTTGCCCGGATGCGTGGATGCCCCTGCGACCACGACCCCGCGCGGCTCGAACAGCGCGCGCCACTGCTCGGCCGTGGGAACGGTCACGCTTCGACCTCGACCAGGGCGTCGACCGCGATCGGGACGCCGTCCACGACGACGAGCGGATTGACGTCGATGGAGACGATGTCCGGCCGCTCTCCTGCGAGCCGCGACAACGCGAGCACCACGTCCACGACCGCGCGCCGGTCGACGGGCGGCTCGCCTCGCACCGGGCCGAACAGCGCCCGGGCGGCGAGGTCGTCGAGCATGTCGTCGGCGTCGACGCGTTCGACGGGGACGAGCCGGAAGGCGACGTCGGCGAGCGCCTCGGCGAGCACGCCACCGACCCCCACCATGACGCAGGCACCGAACTGCTCGTCGCGAACCAGGCCCGCGATGAGCTCGCGGCTCCCGTGCACCATGGGCGCGACGAGGATCCCGACGGCGCCGTCGTCCGCGGTCGCGGCGTCGAGCACCGCTCGTGACGCGGCCCGCACGTCTTCGTCGCCGCGCACACCAAGTCGCACGAGGCCGCGCTCCGTCTTGTGCGCGACGCCTTCGCCGCACAGCTTCACGACCACCGCCGCGCCCGGGGCGAGCCGTTGCGCCGCCTGGACCGCCTCGTCCGGCGTGTCGACGATGCGCTCGTCGAGGACCGGTACTCCCGCGTCCGCGAGAACGCGCTTCGATTCGTGCTCGGAAAGAGTGCGGGTGCGGACGCGGTTCACACCGCGGTGGCGCGGTCCCGCCAGAACTCGTCCCGCAGGACGC
>DATFVT010000110.1:0-3679 GCA_035260105.1 Acidimicrobiia bacterium | reverse complement strand
GACGAGCTCGAGAAGCTCGGAGACTCCGCGTTCGTGCAGACGGACATCGCCGACGAGCAGTCGACACTGGCCTGCGCGGCGGCGGCGAAGGAGCAGTTCGGCGCGATCGACATCCTGATCAATAACGCCGCGCTGTACTACGACATCGACAACGAGCGGAACGACTACGAGTACCTGCAGAGGGTCTTCGGCGTGAACCTGCACGGCGCGTGGCTCATGGCGAAGGCGTGCGCACCGAGGATGGTGGACCAGCACCGGGGCCGCATCATCAACCAGTCGTCGGGTGCCGCGTACCTTTACAACGTGGCACCGGTCGCCGAGTTCCACGAGGTCGGCGCGTTCACGTACAGCCAGACGAAGTGGGGTGTCGTCGGCCTCACGAAGTTCCTCGCCGGCCAGCTCGGCCAGTACAACATCACCGTGAACTGCATCGCGCCGGGCGTCACGATGACAGAGGCGACGAAGAAGATCGTCCCCGAGGGGATCATCGACATGCTCCCGGCGATGAGCGCGATGAAGCGCAAGCTCGAGCCCGAGGACCTCGCCGGCACGGCTGTGTTCTTCGCCGGCGACGACGCCGCACTCGTGACCGGTCAGGTGCTGTGCGTCGACGGCGGCTCGATCATGCCCGCCTGACGCGTCGCTAGTGCGCGGCTGTTGCGCACCACGCAGCCATCATCAGCGCAGCGCGAGCAGGCCGGCGCCCTCTTCGACGCCCGGGACGGTGACCGCGTACGAGCGGCCGCGACGGTCGACGGCGTCGACGGTGTCCGTCGTGGTGGCGACGAACAGCCAGGAGCCGTCGCGACTCCACGCGAGGGCCGGCCGGGCCTGCGCCACGGGGTCGGCCGCGAACCGGGTCACGGCACCTGTGGTGGTGTCGACGATCGTGCCGCGGGAGCGGGCCCCGTCGCTCTCCACGACCGCGAGGTGGTGTCCGTTGCCCGTGAACGCGGCGGCGGTCACCCCACCGGCGCCAAGGGCGTTCTCGATGACGCGGTGCTGTCCGGTGGCCGGTGCGTCGAGGTAGAGGTCGCACCGGGCGGCCGAGCATCCCGACGGCCGGCTCGCGACGACGTCGCGTGTGGCGGCGACGAAGAGCGCGTCGGTGCGGAACGTCGTCGGCGGCTCGGCAGGGCGCGTCGGGTCCCACGCCGCCAGCGAACGCGTGCCGTCGGCGCCGAGCCGGTCGACCACGACGCCGTCACCGGCGGCGCCCCTGACGGTGGCGCTGCCGCCCAGCACGGCCGGCGAGCTCGTCTCGACGCCGTCGACGGTGAGCTCGCGTGCGATGACGCTGCCGTCGGCCGGGTACGTGAGCAGCCAGACGCGGCCGGTGCGGTGCGACGGGTAGACCTCGACCGCAGGACCGATGCCGGTCGCGGGACCGTCGAGCGACAACGGCACCGCGTACGCGCGATGGTCGACGACCACCACCGCGCGGTCCCCGTTCGTCGTCGCCGCGGTGACGGCTCCCGGCGGCAGCTCGGCGATCGAACCCGTGCGCAGCCGTCGCCCGTCGACGTCGAGGGTGTGCAGGCCGTCGGGCGCGAGCACGAGGAGCGACGTGCCTGTCGTCCGGTGCAGGCTCGGCAGGTTCTGTGCCGCGACCTGCCGCGGCGGCTCGGCGCGATCGCTCGTCGAGCGCTGCAGGAGGACGCTCAGCACGAAGAACAGCCCGAGGCCGATCAGGACGGCTATGGGCAGCTGCTTCGAGGTGTCGTGCACGCGGCGGCGGATCCATTGCGGGCCGGGCGGGACGTACGCGTAGCGGTCCTCGGTGCGGATGCCGACCTCGGCGTCGTCGAGGTCGAGGACGGGGAGCGCCTCGCCCGCGTCGGCGTCGCACGCGGGGCACGCCCGCACGTCGGCCGCCAGCTCGGTCCCGCACTCACGGCACCGCATCGATCCAGTATCGCCCGGTTCCGGTCGGTACGGTACGGCCGTGCTCCTCGGGGTGACGATGTTCGGGACCGACCAGACGATGCGTCCCGACGACCTCGCACGGGCGGCGGAGGAGCGGGGCTTCGGGTCGCTGTACCTGGCCGAGCACACGCACATCCCGACCAGCCGGCGAACGCCACCGCCGACGGGCCACGCCGAGCTGCCCGAGTACTACGCGCGTGCCCTTGACCCGTTCGTGGCGCTGGCCACGGCGGCGGCGGCGACAGAGCGCCTCCGCGTCGGCACGGGCGTCTGCCTGGTCGCGCAGCGTGACCCGATCGTGACCGCCAAAGCGGTCGCCAGCCTCGACCACCTGTCCGGCGGCCGGTTCGTCCTCGGCATCGGCTTCGGTTGGAACGAGGACGAGATGGAGAACCACGGCGTCGACATGCCGCGCCGCCGCGACGTCGCCCGCGAGCACGTGCTCGCGATGCAGCGGCTCTGGGCCAATGAGGAGGCCGAGTTCGACGGCGAGTTCGTGCGGCTGCCACCGAGCTGGTCGTGGCCCAAGCCGGTCCAGCAGCCGTGGCCGCCGGTGCTGATCGGGGGCGCGGCGGGACCGAAGCTCTTCGCCCATGTGGCCGAGTACGCCGACGGCTGGATCCCCATCGGCGGCGCGGGCGTGCGCGCGGCGCTACCCGAGCTACACAAGGCGATGGAAGACGCCGGCCGCGACCCCGAGTCCGCGCGCGTCGTCCCGTTCGGCACCCTTCCCGACCCGGGCAAGCTCGACTACTACGCGTCGCTCGGCATCGACGAGGTCGTGCTGCGCGTCCCGGTCGGCGGCCCGGACGTCGCATTCCCCGTCCTGGACGACTACGCCAAGTTGGTCGACGCATGACTCCTGCCGACCGTGTACGCATCGGCACGCTCGGCGCGGCCCGCATCACGCCCGGGGCGCTGATCAAGCCGGCACGGGGAGTGGCGGAGGCCGAGGTCGTCGCGGTGGCGGCACGTGACCCGGCCCGGGCCGAGAAGTTCGCGCGCAAGCACAAGATCCCGAAGGTGTACGCGACCTACGAGGATGTCATCGCCGACCCGGACGTCGACGCGATCTACAACCCACTGCCGAACGGGTTGCACGCGGAGTGGACGCTCAACGCGATCGCCGCCGGCAAGCACGTTCTCTGCGAGAAGCCGTTCACCTCCAATGCCACCGAGGCGGAGCAGGTGGCGGCGGTGGCCGACGGCACCGGGCTCGTCGTCATGGAAGCGTTCCACTACCGCTACCACCCGCTGGCGCAGCGGATGCACGACATCGTGGCCGGCGGTGAGCTGGGCGAGCTCCAGCGCGTCGAGACGACGATGTGCATCCCGCTCCCCATGTTCAAGGACATCCGTTACCAGTACGAGCTCGGCGGCGGGGCGACCATGGACGTCGGCTCGTACGCCGTGCACCAGCTTCGACTGCTCGGCGGCGAAGATCCCGGCATCATCAGTGCACATGCGCGCCTCCAGTCGCCCGACGTCGACCGGTGGATGCAGGCGGACGTGCGCTGGTCGGCGGGGCACACGGGGCGCATGACCTGCTCGATGTGGTCGAGCACACCGCTGAAGCTGACGGTCCGGGCGTGGGGGAGCCGGGGCGAGCTGCGTGTCTTCAACCAGACCGGCCCGCAGTTCTTCCACCGGTTCACCGTGGTGCGTGACGGGAAGAAGGAGCGCGAGAAGTTCCCGCGCAAGTCCACGTACGCCTATCAGCTCGAGGCGTTCACGAGCGCCGTGCTGCACGGTA
>DATFVT010000109.1:0-8149 GCA_035260105.1 Acidimicrobiia bacterium | reverse complement strand
AGCCGGCGGCGATAGCGCTCCAGGTAGAGCTCGTACAGGTCGTCGTCGAGACGCGCCCGGAAGTAGGTGAGGTGGGTCCCCTTCACCCACTCGAGGACGTCCGCCGACGCGGGCAGATGGTGGACGTACACCTGGAGCCGGACGTGCTGCTCGCCGAACCCGAGCTCGTGGAGGATCTCGGCGTAGGCCTCCGGCGCCAGGACCCGGCGCGCGGGATCGGGTGGCGGGTCCGCGGCGAACACCTCGGCGAACGGCGGTTCCCCGGCGATGGCCATGCCGACCCTGTGCGAAGGGTGGTCGCCGTTGGCCGGGACCTGCACCGCGAGCTGCCCCCCGACGGGAAGGGCGCTGGTCAGCCGGGCGAGGAGCCGGCGGTGGTCGGGGAGCCAGTGCAACGCCGCATTCGAGAACACGACGTCGAACGGTGCGGGTTCCCACGCGGCGATGTCGCCCTCTTCGAAGTGCACAGCGTCGCCGGCGAACCGGCTCGCCCGCTCGAGCATGGCAGGGGAGTTGTCGATGCCTTCCGTTTCCGACGCCTCCAGGAGCCGGTGCAGCTCCCGGGTGAGCTCGCCCGTGCCGCAACCGAGATCGACGACGCGACCGCCGGGACACGGCTGCACGAGCGCGGCCAGGTCCCAGAACGGCTTGGCCCGCTCGGCCCGGAAGCGCTCGTACTGCTCCGGGTCCCATTGCGTCGCGTCCGCGCTCGCCATTCCTTCACCTCGTGACTCCACAAGGATGCGCCGGTGGGCATCCTGCCCGATTCCGAACGGGCGGCGGAGCGGTTACGCGCGGGCGCTTCCTGCGAGGGGGAACCGTGACCGTTTCCGCCAGTGGTGGTCGTCGTCCTCGACCATGAGCCACGCCTCGCGGGCCACGCAGGGGATGGGCAAATGGCGCTCGATCTCGGCGAGCTCGTCGATGGGCGCGTCGGGGGATTGCGCGACCGTCAGGTGCGGGATGACCTCGGCGTGCGCACCCGAGTACGGCGGGTGCTCGGGGAAGCGCTCGACGATCGCCGTGGTCAGGCGGATGAACGGGTCGGCGGGGTCCGGGGCGAGGTAGGTCGCGCCTTCCGGGAACCGCTCGAGGCTCGTCAGGCCGAACGGGAACTCGGGGAACTGTGCGAGCACGTCGCCGACGGCGCGTGTGGTTGCGTCCGAGATCTGGTCGGGAGCCACGAACGGGTAGAGCACCGTGATGTGCGCGGGGACGCCGCGGAGGGCGACCGAATCGTGGCGGAAGCGATGCCGCTGCACGCACGGCTCGGCCTCGGGCACGGGGAGGAGCAGCGCGCTCTCGAGCGGGGGAGCAGGCTCGCTCATCCGCTCCACCGCACCTTCCAGATCTGCTCGGCCGGCCAGCGCCGGGCCCATTCGTGCGGCGCGAAGTCGTCGTAGGTCGTGCTCGCGTCCTCGCCCGGCTGCAACTCGATCAGGTCCTCGACGACGAACCCGTGCTCGCGGAACAGGCGGAACCATTCGCCGTGCGGAACCTGGAAGTCGACGGTCCCGTCGCCGAGGTCCAGGCGTCCCAGGCCGAAGTACGAGCGGTGCAGCCGAGTGTCCTGGCGCTGCCGGCGTTCGTCCCAGGTGAGGTAGAGCAGGGGCGTCGTCTGACTGAACGCGAGCAGCCCGCCCGGGCGCAGCAGCCGCGCGACCTCGGGCACCGTCGCGTCGGGCGGCGAGAAGCTCATCGCGCCGTGATCGCAGAACACGACGTCGAACGACGCGTCACGGAAGGGCACCGCCTCTCCGCTCGCGGCGACCAGTGGGACGGCGGCACCCACCGTCTCCCGGTTGGCGACGGCGTGCTTCAGCTGGACGAGCGACTGGTCCAGGCCGACGGGCCGGCCGGCGAGCCCGGCCAGCGCGATCGACCACTGCGCCGCCCCGCATCCCAGCTCGAGCAAGTCGAGACCACGCGTGTCCCCGAGGACGTCCAGCTCGTCCTCGGAGGTGCGCCATGCTCCCCACGCAAGGGATCGGGCGGTCAGGTCGGCGCCGTGCACGGCCTGGTAATCGTCGGCGTCGGCGTCCCAGAAGTCGCGGTTGTGCCTTTGATGCTCGCTCGTCATCGTCGACCAGCACTTTCGCGCTGACGGACCGTTCGTCCGCGCACCCCGAGCCCATCTCGACGCGTGCCCCGAAGCGGCGTGTCGGGCCGCGCACCGGCGTTACCAGATGTTCTCGGTGGGTTCGCGCCCTGGCTGCGCCGCGCTCTCGAATCGGTCATCGCGGGTGGGCAACAACACCTCTTCGCCGCCATCCGGCGCGCGTTCCCCCTGACCATCCGATGACTGGAGTCCGAACCATGTTCAGGTTTCCGACCAGACACCTCTTGGTTGCCGGCAGCCTCGTGCTGGCAGCCGTTCTGACAGCTGGAGGGGTCGCTGCCGCCGCCGGCGCCCGCTTCTCCGACTTCACACCGCTGACATCGTCGGCCGGTCCCACTGCGGACGAGACCAAGCCGATCACCTTCGGGAACCCGGCCATCCGGCAGCGGTCCGTGGCGAATCGGACGGCCCAGCTGGCCGCCGGCGAGCCGAACAGCGGCGCGTGGGACATGATCACGGTCAACGAGACCGGCCCTCGCAAGGGCCGGTACCTCTTCTCGCCGTTCGAAACGGGCCAGTCCGGCGTCCAACGCCTGTCGCTCGACACGGGCGAGACCGAGACCATCTTCAACAGCCCGGCGGCAGGGGATCACATCTCGTTCGATCCCTCCTTCTGGACGCCGTGGGGCACCTACGTCACCGCCGAGGAGTCGTGGTGCTCGGCCCCCGCCGGGTGCACCACGAACACCCATGGGCGTCTGTTCGAGCTCACGAACCCGCTCACGGCCGCCTCGGTGACGGACCCGAACGGTGAGCACGCCGAGTTGTCGCACCGCAACGTGGTCCCCCGCGTCTCGCACGAGGGCATTCAGTTCGACAAGGCCCACAACATGTACTTCATCGACGAGCTGGACGGCGGAAGCTTCTACAAGTATGTCCCGGCCGCGAGCTGGGACGAGATCACGTCCGGCAGCAAGGGCTACTTCGAGGCCGGGCAGACGTTCGTCCTGCGTGTCGGGGACGGAACGACGCCGAACGCCACCGGTCCGTACACGTGGGTGCCGATCACCGACGAGATGGGCGTCGCCCTTCCTGGTGCGCTCACGATCACCGATCCCAACGGGGTCACGTCGGTTGACGGCCGCAACACGACTGATCTGCCCGCCTTCAAGGGCACCGACTACCAGCGTCCCGAGGACATGCAGATCCAGACCGTCGGTGGTGTCGAACGGCTTTATGCGACGACGACGACCACGCACGAGGTGTACGCGCTCGACCTTGCCGCTCAGTCGATCGGCGTGTTCGCCGATCGGAGCACGATCGATCTGGCCACTGGTGCCGCTGTCGGTGGGGCATTCACGAACCCCGACAATCTGGCCGTGGACAACGACGGGAACATGTACCTCGTCGAAGACCGCGGCGGCGGACAAGACGACGACATCTGGTTCGCCAAGGACCTCAACCATGACGGCGACCTCGCGGACGCCGGGGAAGGGATCGGTCGCTGGGCTTCCAACGGCACGGTCGGCTCGGAGTTCACTGGCCTCTACTTCGACCCGACGAACAAGCGCCGGGCGTGGGTCAACATCCAGCACCCGGCGAGCGGCGACGACCGCACGATCGAGCTCACGATTCCGTAACGAGCGCGCGAACCGCTGACACGGCGAGGGCGCATCCGGTCTGTACCGGGTGCGCCCTCCGCCTTGTTGTTCGAGGTGATCGAGTGTGGTCGCGGCCCTGGATCACGCAGAGTCGATGAGCTTCTCGCGCGCCTCTCGCTGCTTCTTCCACTCGTCGAGGAAGGCCTGGTGCCCGGCCTTGGCCGCCGAGCCGGCGGACTTGAGGTTGGCGTCGATCTCGTCGGCCAGGGACTGGAACGCGTCGCCCACGCTGTCGACCGCCTCCTCCAGCTGTTTGGCCGCGTTCTGCCAGGCGTCGCCCGTGGACTCTGCGGCCTGGTCGAGCTTGGACCGCGTCTCCGCCTGACGTTTCCGGAGCGCGTCGATCGCCTTCTCGAAGCGGTCGCGGGCCTCGGCGCCGGCCAGGTTCGCCTGGACCTTCAGCTCGTCGATCTGTTGCTGGAGCTTCTCGAGCGCCTCGCGGGCCTTGGCGCGGTACTCGTCCTGCGTGGTCATGGCGGCTCCTCTCCTGTGCCGGCGTCCGGCTCACACGCTACGCGGTGCGTGCCGGCGGCGGTACCGTGCATCCGCAGAGCAGGAGGAGGTGTCATGGCCGTCACGGATGCGCGCATCGATCTCCAGTTCGTCGACGCCGACGGTCACGTCCTCGAGCATCCCGACAAGATGCTCGAGCACGCGCCGGAGGAGTACCGCGACCGCATCTGGCACATCGACACCGACCCGGACGGCCGGGAGTGGGTCGTCTGGGACGGCAGCCGCGATCCCGCCAACTACTTCGCGCTAGCGGGCGCCGGCGGCATGAGCACCGAGGAGCAGGCGAGGATCGCCGCTGGCGAGCGCAAGTACACCGAGCTCCGGCCGGGCGCGTTCGAGCCCGAACCACGCATCGCCGACCTCGACACGGAGCGGATCAGCCAGACCGTGCTCTACCCGACGACACTGCTCGGCATCGCCGGGGTGAAGGACCTCGACCTCGCCGTCGCTCAGTGTCGGGCGTACAACGACTGGCTCGCCGAGTTCTGCAGCTACGCGCCCGACCGCCTCTTCGGTATCGCAATCATCCCGCAACAGGACGTCGACGCCGCGGCGGCCGAGATCCGGCGCGCGTCCGCGTCGCCGAACCTCGTCGGCACGTTCATCCGCCCGAATCCTGTCGTGGAGTGGCGCCACTTCCACGACCCGGTGTACGACCCGATGTGGCGGGCGGCGTCGGACGCGGGCTGGCCAATCGGCTTGCACCCGTACCTGGCCGCCGACGTGCCCGGCGCCGTCGAGGGGCTGCACCTGAACGAGGTGCAGTCGGAGTCGTCGATCCTCCGCTACCAGTCACGGATGAACATCCGGAACATCTTCTACACGCAGGCGATCGGCAATCCAGTCGACATGATGACGAGCCTCGCGTTTCTCCTCGCGGGCGGGGTGTGCGAGCGGTTCCCGGATCTGCACTTCATCGTGCTCGAGACCAACGGCGGGTGGATCACGCCGTGGATGGAACGTCTCGACCACAACGCCAAGACGTTCCCGTGGGACGTCCCCGACTGCAAGCTCGCGCCGTCGGAGTACTTCCGGCGCCAGTGCTACGTCAGCTTCGACGCCGACGAGGAGACGCTTGCGATCGCGGCCGAGTCCCCGTACGTGGGAGCGGATCGCATCATCTGGGCGTCCGACTACCCGCATCCCGACGCCAAGTTCCCCGGCACCGTCGACGAGCTGCTCGACAACATCGGCGACCTCGACGTCGAGGCCCAGCAGGACATCGCCTGGCGCAACGCGCGGCGCCTGTACCGCCTGCCCTGACCCCACGGCGCCAAGACGGAAGGGGGGTCAGCCCTTCGGCAGCACGACGAAGGCGATGGCGGCGAAGTGCAGCACGAGGCCGACGAGCACGAACACGTGGAAGAGCTCGTGGTAGCCGAAGACCTCCGGCCAGGGATCGGGCCGCTGGGCGGCGTGGATCACGGCGCCGACCGTGTACGACGACCCGCCGAGCAGGACGAGCAGGAACCCGGCGACGCCGAGTGACGTCCACAGCTGCGGCAGTGCGATCAGGGCGACCCAGCCGATGGCGATGTAGTTGGTGGTCACCCAGCCGCGGGGCGGGCGGAACCACAGCCACTCGAGCCCGATCCCGACGACCGCACCCAGCCACACCACCGAGAACACGAGCACCCGGATGACGCCCGACATGGCGATGAGCGAGATCGGCGTGTACGTGCCGGCGATCAACAGATAGATGCACGTGTGGTCGAGCTTGGTGAGGACGCGAGCCTGCGCGGGGGACCACGCGCCGCGGTGCAGGAGCGCGCTGGCGCCGAGCATCGCCGAGACGCTGAGGGCGTAGACGAGCGCGGTCCACGTGGCGAGGCCACTGGGGGCGGTGGCGACGAGGAGGGCCCCGGTGGCGAGGGAGATGAAGAACGCGTAGTAGTGGGACAGGCCGCGCATGCGCGGCTTGACCGCGATGACCTCGCCGACGGGGACGTCGCGCACGCGCGCTACGGCGTTCCCGGGGTGGTGGTGTCGCCAGCCCGCTCCGCTCGGCGGGCCAGGCCCCGCGCCTCGAGGCTGCGGGTCCACGGGGCGAGGAACACGCCGGCGACCACGGCCGCGATTGCGATCGTGATCAACGAGGCGCCGAGGAAGATCGCGACGATCACCGTCAGCAGGAACACGACGGCGGAGTCCACCGCCCAGTGGACGATCAGCGGCCGCGGTTCCCGGGGTGGGAGCGGGCGCGGCGTGTGATCGTCGGCCAACGCGGGCCTACGCCGTGGGCGAGAAGTCGGTCATCTTGACCGGACCCTCGCGCTCGCTCTTCGGCCGCCGGGCGGACGAGTGCGGCTCGACGTCGACGCCGATGGCCTCGGCACGGAGCGCACCGACCGTGCACTGCTCGCGTGCCCGGTACCGGAACGGGTCGTACGTGAACTCCCGCATCGCGTTGAGATGCGTCATCTGGTCGATCTCGGCGTCGGTGAGGTCCGTGCCCGCGAAGTCGCTCATGAGCCGCTCGGGCGCGCGTGGCCACGTGGTGTCCGAGTGCGGGTAGTCGATCTCGACCGTGATGCGGTCGACGCCGATCTCGCGGGCGAGGCGGGCTCCGACCGCGTCGGAGATGAAGCACAGCACGACGTGCTCCATGAACACCTCGCTCGGCATCTTCGAGCCGAAGTCGGCGCCCGTCCACGCCTTGTGCACGCGGTAGCTGTGGTCCAGGCGCTCGAGGAAGTACGGGATCCAGCCGATCCCGCCTTCGGAAAGGGCGACCGTGACGTCGGGAAACTTCTTGAACACCGGCGAGTGGATCAGGTCGGCCGCGGCCTGGACGATGTTCATGGGCTGCAGGACGATCATCACGTCGATGGGCGCGTCCACGGCCGTCGTCACGAGCTTGGAGGACGAGCCGATGTGCATGCAGACGATCGTCCCCTCGTCGGCGCACGCGGCCCAGAACGGGTCCCAGTGGTCGGAGTGCAGGCTCGGCAGCCCGAGCGGCTCCGGGTTCTCGGGGAAGGTGACGGCGTGGCACCCCTTCTTGGCGACGCGGTGGATCTCGTCGGCCAGCGTGTTCGGGTCCCAGATCGTGGGGACGGCGAGCGGGATGAACCGGCCCGGGTAGGTGCCGCACCACTCGTCGATGTGCCAGTCGTTGTACGCCTGTGCCAGCGCGAGGGCGGCCTCCTTGTCGTCGAGGGCGGCGAAGAGACGGCCGGCGAAGCCGGGGAGCGACGGGAAGTTGAGCGACCCGAGGACGCCGTTGGCGTTCATGTCGAGGATCCGCTTCTCGATGTCGAAGCAGCCTTCGCGGATCTCCTCGAAGCTGGTCGGGTCGATGCCGTACTCCTCGGGCGGCCGGCCCGCCACCGCGTTGAGCCCGATGTTGGGAACCTCGAACTCGAGGAACTGCCAGACGTCGGTGCCGTCGTCCTTGTGGATGATCCTCGGCGCGACGTCCCGGTACTTGGCGGGGAGATGGCGCTCGAACAGGTCCGGTGGCTCGACCACGTGATCGTCGACGCTGACGATGATCATGTCCTCGGTCCGCATGCGTTCAGCGTACCGTCGTGGCGGGAGGAGGTCGGATGGTCCGTGAGATGACGCCGGACGAGACGCGCTCGTTCCTGCTCGAGGGCACACGCACCGGGAAGCTGGCGATCGTCCGAGCCGACGGGCGCCCCCACGTGACGCCGACCTGGTTCACCCTCGATGGCGACGATGTCGTGCTGACCACGCACGGGACGTCCATGAAGGCGAAGGCGATCCGCCGCGAGCCCCGGGTCGCGCTGTGCGTCGACGACCAGGCGCCGCCGTACAGCTACGTGATGGTCGAAGGCATTGCGACTTTGTCCGATGATCGCGACGAGCTGCGGCGGTGCGCGACCGCGGTCGGCGGCCGCTACATGGGCGCCGACCGCGCCGAGGAGTTCGGCGCCCGCAACGCGGTGCCGGG